>CACZOG010000153.1 GCA_902782715.1 uncultured Lachnospiraceae bacterium
TACCGCATACAACAATGGCATCAGTCTTATGAGCAATCTGGAACTCAATATTCTTGTAAAACTGTTCGTAATCGACTTCCTGGTTTTGCTTAAACGGCGTTACGATGGCTACTGCCGCGCCTGTAAAAACTGACATATTTCACCTCTCCTTTCAAAAATTAACAATTCTCATTATAGCGAAACGACTTTAATTGTCAACTTTAATTTATTTATGATATAATAAATTTAATTTATCGGGTAATCGGAGCATCAGATGCAAAACTTATACTTAAAAATAAGAAATTTCCTGACCAAAGACGTAAAAAACGAATTCGAGTCAAAAGATCTCGCCGTTTTATTGCGTCTTTTATCTATTTTATCCGTATTATACAATCTGGCGAATTCTGTTTATTTCGCCGTGAACAATTCGTATTTTTTTGCAATCATCTCCATTCCCATAATATGTCTCTACGTTGGTGTTTTCATTGAAACATACGAGAACAAGACCAAGTTTGCTTTCAATATGTTCAATTGCACATCAATAGCTACAGCGGTTATATTCACCATATTTACCGGCTGGGACAAGAACTATCAGTGGATACTCTGCATCGTATGTCTTATCATATTCTTTTCGGTCGAAACGGAATCCACATATAAAAGAAATTACATGGAGATCGTGCTTATAGCCTTGATCGCCGTATCAATCCTTTCACACCTTTTCGGCCATTCCAAAAAAGGCAGCGATGTTTCAAATATCATCTTTTCGACAGTAACCACTATCTACTACGGATCTTCGGTTGCCATAATCTCATTTTATTTCAGCAGGAAATTTAACGATTCGGAGATCAAACTCAGAAATTATAATCAGAAATTAAAAGAAATGGCTTCGTTAGATACTCTTACACAGTTATCCAACAGACGAAGCATGAACGATTACCTTTCAAGTCTCGTATTCGAAAAAGAGAAAAAAGGCGATACTTTCTGTATTGCCATAGCAGATCTGGATTTCTTTAAAAAGATCAATGACCAGTACGGGCATGAAGCCGGCGATTATATTCTTAAGGAAACTGCAAAGATATTTGAACAGACAATGGAAGGCAGAGGAAAAGTCGCAAGATGGGGAGGCGAAGAATTCCTCTTCTGTTTTAACGATCTTAATCAGGAACAGAGTTTTAATATCTTGGATGACATGCGTCAGATAATCGAAAACAGAAAATTCATATATAAGGATAATGAGATCCACATTACAATAACAATCGGCCTTGAAGAGTACTACCACATTGTGGGTATAGAAGGTACGATCTCCAACGCCGATAAGAAGTTATATGAAGGTAAATCAAACGGAAGAAATAAAGTAGTAATGTAACTTACTTTCTTCTGTATGTCGTAAAATAAAATGTATTGTCGAAATATGTCTGTTCTTCGGATTCTTCAGTCATCTCCCATTCATCATCCTTATCCAGATCAGGGAAGAAGGAATCAGCCGAAAACTCCCTTTCCACTTTAGTGATATAAGCCGTATCGCAATAAGGAAGAAACTGCTTGTATATGCTTGCGCCTCCGCAGATATAGATATCTTCATCTTTGTATTCTTTCAAAATCTCAAGACATTTTTCTATAGAATCGGCATATATCTCATCTGCTCTCTGCTCGGGATTTTTCATTGTAGTAATAACGATATTTGTTCTGTCTTTTAAAGGCTTTCCGCCGGGAAAAGAATCGAGGGTTTTTCTTCCGAGAACGATAACTTTACCGGTTGTTGTCTGTCTGAAAAACTTCTGATCCGAAGGGATCCTTACCAAAAGCTGATTGTTATAACCGATTCCCCAATTTGAATCAACGCATGCTATCAAATTCATTTTCTGTCTCCTGTATATAAAATATTTGTCTTAAATCCTAAATTGCAATCGGAATGTTCTCTATCTGAGGACCTGTAATGTAATTCTCGACTTTAACATCATTACGCGTAAATTCATAGAAATCATGAATGTCCGGATTAAGCCAGAACTTTGGAGCATCATATGTAGGTCTTTCAATAAGTTCTTTAATGATAGGAACATGTCGGTCGTAAATATGAGCATCGGCTATAACATGAACAAGTTCACCCACGTTCATATCACAAACCTGTGCGAGCATGTGAACAAGAACGGAATATTGAACCACATTCCAGTTGTTTGCAGCAAGAACGTCCTGAGAACGCTGATTAAGGATCGCATTAAGAGTAAGTTTGTCTTCTCCCTTTTTCTGCGTAACGTTAAAAGTCATGCTGTAAGCACAGGGATAAAGATTCATCTCATGAAGATCCGAATGAACATAAATATTTGTCATGATACGTCTGGAAAAAGGATTGTTCTTAAGATCGTAAATAACCCTGTCAACCTGGTCCATCATGCCTTCTTTGTACTGATGTTTTACACCGAGCTGATATCCGTATGCTTTACCGATCGAACCTTCCTCATCCGCCCATTCATCCCATATATGGCTGTGAAGATCGTGGATATTATTCGACTTTTGCTGCCATATCCAGAGAATCTCATCTGTAGCCGATTTAAGTGCGGTTTTTCTCAAAGTGATCAAAGGAAATTCTTTGGAAAGATCATATCTGTTTACAACACCAAATTTTTTGATCGTATATGCGCTTGTTCCATCCTCCCAGTGAGGTCTTACTTTCTCTCCTTCAGTACTTGTACCGTTCTCAAGAATATCCCTGCACATATTAATAAAAATCTGATCTGCGTAACTCATTGTCTTTACTCCGTTTCTTTATATGGATTAATAGTTTTATCAAAATTATGTTAACTTCTAGAAGCTGAACATCTCATTTTTAAAAGATAAACGTTCGGCAGTTCCATTAGTTATGTTAACTATTTGGGAATTGATTTCTTCATTCGTATCTAAAGGAACCGCAATTTTTAAAATAACCGAATCCGTATATTCCGTGGATATAACCTTAACATCTTTTTCTCTTAAAAAAGAAGCGATTTTTGCATCGAAATTGTATGAATATCTATATTCGGATATAACTGCTTCTGATTCAAGTTCGAAAGAACTGTTTCCTATGGCATCTTTTAAGGATTCCGAATACGCTCTTACCAGTCCTCCGGTTCCAAGAAGCGTTCCGCCGAAGTATCTTGTAACGACACAGAGAATATCGGTCAGCCCTTCTCTCTGAAGGATTTCAAGCATGGGTTTTCCCGCTGTTCCGGAAGGTTCTCCGTCATCAGAACATTTATAATCCTTACCGTCATCTCCTAAAATATATGCATAACAGTGATGCCTGGCATCAAAGTATTTTTTCTTTTCGGATCTGATTATTTCCTGAATTTGATCGGTATCGGAAACTTTAAATAGATGACAGATAAATTTGGATTTTTTCTCAATGTAGATGCCCTCTTCGGGCGATAAAAGTTTCTTCATTTCAAACCTCAGCTATTATTCTAACAAAGCACACAGAATATTACAAGTAAACTATATATTGATTTTGGTTGACATAATATTTCTTTGTGTATTTCTTGATGATATTTCACTTATATACGAAATTTCAACTATTTATAACATCTTTCATCTTATGTATTAGTTGACATAACCATTTCTAAAAACTATTAACAAAATACTATATTTATGGTATTATATATATTTGAATAATAATGCACTTAATATAGTGAAAGGATACGACATGAATTTTTCGCGACTCGGAATAAAAAGAACATTAAGACAGATGCGTTCCAAAAAGATAAAAGTAGCCAATCTTTTTAAGGTTTCTTTATTGGAAGTATTATTTATAGCTGTAATAACCGGAGGTATACTGCTCTTCGTCTGCGGAGTCGGTGCTTTTAACGGAGTTTTGGCAAGTGCTCCCGATCCCAAGCTCGATCTTAAACCCACAGGATACGCAACACTTGTTTACGACTGTGAAGGTCACGAAATGACCAAACTCGTTTCTACAAACGCAAACAGAAGTTACGTAACCATGGATAAAATACCTCAGTATCTTTGCGATGCTTTCGTTGCTATCGAGGATGAACGTTTCTATGAACACAACGGTATCGATATAAAGGCTATCGTCCGTGCAGGTTTCATCGGTATTCAGAACGGCGGTCATTTCAGTCAGGGTGGTTCAACGATCACACAGCAGCTTATCAAGAACAACGGATTTGATGACAGCTGGGTTAATGAAAAGAATGACATTGTCAGATTTAAAAGAAAGATTCAGGAGCAGTATATTGCAATTGAATACGAAAAAGAACATGACAAAGAAGAGATTCTCGAATACTACCTTAATACGATCAATCTCGGCCAGAATACTCTCGGCGTACAGGCTGCATCACAGAGATATTTCGGAAAACCCGTTTATCAGTTAACGCTCTCCGAAAGTGCTGTTTTGGCAGGTATCACACAGAACCCTTCCAAATACAACCCCATTACTCATCCCGATGATAATAAAAAGAAAAGAAAAACCGTCCTTGAGTATATGCTTAACGACGGATATATAACCAAGGAAGAATATGCAGAAGCTCTGGCCGACGATGTTTATTCCAGGATCAATAAGCATAACGAAGTTGCATCTACCAACAACGTTAATACATATTTCGTAGACGAACTTACCCAGCAGGTTACCGATGACCTTGTTAATATCGCAGGATATGACAGAGAATTTGCAGGAAAGCTTCTTTACTCGGGCGGACTTAAGGTTTATTCAACACAGAACCCCGAAATTCAGGCATATTGCGATGAAGTATTCGGAAACGAAGAAAGTTATGCCGGTAAAACAAGATACCTTTTAAGCTATCAGCTTACCGTAGATAAGGAAGACGGCGAGGTTGTAAATCATTCGACCGAAATGTATCAGACATATTACAAGCAGTTTGATTCCAATTTCAATCTGCTCTATTCTTCCGAAGAAGATGCTATGGAAGCTATTGAAAAGTATAAAGAAGCCGTACTTGAAGAAGGCGATGAAGTAAGAGCCGAAAATATCAACCTAGTTCCTCAGCCTCAGGCTTCCATTACGGTTATGGATCAGTCCACAGGTTACGTACAGGCAATGGTCGGCGGACGTGGTCCTAAAATCGCAAGTAAGACTCTTAACAGAGCTACAGACACCATGAGACAGCCCGGTTCACTGTTCAAGGTTCTTTCAACCTACGCTCCCGCTATCGATGCATGCGGCTTTACACTGGCAGACGTTCAGGACGATGCACCTTTCACTTACAGAAACGGTCGTCCCGTATATAACTGGTACGGTAAGAATACCTACTGGGGTGTAAACTCCTTAAGAAGAGGTATTTATGATTCCATGAATATCATTACCGTAAAAGTACTTACCCAGATAGGACCTGAAACAGGATACAATTATCTTCTTAATTTCGGCTTCACAACACTTGTCGACAGGGAGGTTACAAAAGACGGTCAGGTTATGACCGATATCAACCAGGCACTTGCCCTCGGCGGTGTTACACACGGCGTTACAAACCTTGAAACTAATGCCGCATTTGCCACGATCGCAAATCACGGTATTTATAACAGACCTTTGCTTTATACCAAAGTAACAAAAGATAACGGAGAAGTAATCCTTGATGCTTCGATGTCAGAGCCTCATAAGGTTATAGATGAAACAACCGCATTCCTTTTAACAAGTGCAATGCAGGATGTTTTAACCAAGGGAACAGGTACCAACTGTAACTTCCCCGATATGACACTGGCCGGCAAATCAGGTACAACAACATCTTACAACGATATATGGTTCTCCGGCTTCTCACCTTATTATACCGCTACAGTCTGGGTAGGTATCGATAATAACGTCGATCTTGCAGGCGATCAGCATAATATCGCCAAGGATCTTTGGAGAGAATGTATGAAGCGAATTCATTCAGGTCTTCCCAATGCGTCATTTGATATGCCTAACGGTATCACAACATGCGCTGTATGTTCAAAATCCGGAAAACTTCCCAATGCAGGACTTTGCGATGACTGTGTAAGAACCGAATACTTTGCAGTAGGCACAGAACCTATAGAATACTGTGATGTTCATTACAGAGGAACGATCTGCGGATATGACGGCAAGATCGCATGTGATACATGTCCTTTTGCTACAGACGGTATCGCTACTCTTCCTTTAAAAGAGTCTCCTGAACTTAATTACGGCACAAATGAAGTATCTGACAATCACTGCTGTCACAACCATGAATTCTTTGCACAGCCCAATTATCAGGATATCCTCAACCAGCAGATGTGGGAAATGGAACAGAGATAGATTCACGGGATTACAACGATTAAAAGCATTTAAAAACCCGGCACATAATGAACTGCACCCCGAATGTTAGACAAAAACATTCGGGGTGTTTTTATGTCTAAATATACTTTTGAGGAAAAATATGAAGCGGTTCA
>CACZOG010000154.1 GCA_902782715.1 uncultured Lachnospiraceae bacterium
AAACATGACAGCAATAAGAGATGCACTTGTAAATACATTACAAGCTCACAATATTCCGTCCGTTTGGATATGTTTTATAGTGAGCATGATCCCGCTTATTGAACTTCGTGGAGGACTTATAGTATCAAGCATATTAAAAGTTCCTCTCTGGAAAGCCATTTTTTTCTGTATAACAGGAAACATAGTTCCAATTCCGTTTATCCTTCTTTTTATCAAAAGGATTTTATTATGGATGAAGAATATTCATTTCCTTAAGATCGATAAATTTGCGGAATGGCTTGAAAAAAGAGCACAGAAAAAGAGCGATGCACTTAAAAAAGGCGAGTTCCTCGGACTTATGCTTTTTGTAGGAATACCTCTTCCGGGCACCGGAGCATGGATGGGTTCCTTAATGGCAGCACTTTTTGATATCAAACTTCCCAAAGCAGTGATCGCAGAGCTTTGCGGACTTATACTTGCAACAATCATAATGTCGCTTCTTTCTTACGGCGCACTCGGATCGATATTCCATTTTCTGGGATAGAAAAGGCAGATGATTCATAAATGGATGCATATACTGAATTCTCAAAATGGTATGACGAACTGATGGAAGATGTCCCTTACGACGAATGGTTTGAATTCGTTAAGGAAAAACTGTCAGAAAACGGAATAAAAGACGGACTCGTATGCGAACTCGGCGCGGGTACCGGTAATTTTACCATGCGTCTTGCCGAAGCGGGCTATGACATGATAGGAATTGACAATTCCGATGAGATGCTTGCCGAAGCGCGTACCAAGAAAGAAGATTATTTAAAAGAAGAGTCAGAAAACACTTCCGGTTCAGTCAACAAGGTGTCCGATATAATGTACATATGTCAGGACATGAGAGAGTTTGAACTGTACGGAACGGTTAATGCCATAGTAAGCATCTGCGATTCGATAAATTACATTCTCGAAGACGAAGAGATGATCCATACATTTAAACTGGTTAACAATTATCTCGATCCGAAAGGACTTTTCGTTTTCGATTTCAATACCGTTCATAAGTACAAAGATGTCATCGGTGATTCAACGATCGCGGACAGTAATGAAGATGTTTCTTTTATCTGGAGTAATTATTACGATGAAGAAACAAAGATCAATGAATACGAAGTAACATTTTTCGTTAAAGCAGAAACGGATAAAGACATCGCAGAAGATGTCAATGTAAAGAAAGATGACGATTCCGATCTTTATAAAAGATTTGTGGAATATCATTACCAGAGAGGATATAATCTCGAAGAGATAAAAGATTTCCTTAAAGAAGCGGGCCTTGTATTTATCGAGGCTTTTGATGCGGATGGATTTGGCATTGCAAATGAAGATTCCGAAAGGATCTTTGTGATTGCGAGAGAGTCCGGAAAATAAATTCCGATCACAGGATTGATAAATCATTATGGATAAGATAGTAAGAGCAACGGCAGGCGGCGCACAGGTGCGCGTGTTTGTCGCATATACAAAAGATATGGTTGAAGAAGCCAGAAGACGTCACAATACGTCTCCGGTTTGTACGGCTGCACTCGGAAGACTCCTTACAGCGGGAAGCATGATGGGTTCGATGTTAAAAGGAGATAATGACATCCTTACATTAAGGATCAATTCAAGCGGACCGATAGGAGGCATTACCGTTACAGCGGATTCAAAAGGCTATGTAAAAGGTTATGTCGGAAACCCGGATGTTATCCTCCCCGCAAACAGCATCGGAAAACTTGATGTTGCTTCTGCAGTCGGAATAGGCTTTCTTGATGTTATCAAAGACCTCGGACTTAAAGAGCCTTATGTCGGTCAGACAGTGCTTCAGACAAGTGAGATAGCGGAAGATCTGACTTACTATTTCGCAAGTTCCGAGCAGACTCCGTCAAGCGTGGGACTCGGGGTTTTAATGAATAAGGACAATACCGTAAAACAGGCAGGCGGTTTTATAATCCAGCTTATGCCCGATGCAACGGAAGAGATCATAGAGAAGATCGAAAAGAATTTAGCTTCTGTATCAAGCGTTACAAGTCTTCTTGACGATGGCAAAGGACCTGAAGAGATTCTTGAGATCTTATGTGACGGGCTTGAACCTGAAATAATGGATGAGATCCCCGTGGGCTTTAAGTGCAACTGCTCTAAAGAGAGAGTCAGCAAAGCGCTTATAAGCATAGGAAAAGCAGACCTTTCAAAGATGGCCGAAGAGGAAGAATCGGTTAATCTTCACTGCGATTTCTGCAATACCGATTATCCTTTTACGAAGGATGAACTCAAAGCACTTTTGGAGTTTGCCAAATAGAGAATAAAAGGTATAATACTTGATTGAGATTTTAAAAACATAAATGACGAAAGAGGAAAGACATGACAAACGCAGAACAGGCACTTAAACTTCATGAAGAATGGCAGGGAAAGCTTGAAACAAAGAGCAAGGTGGAAGTTAAGTCCAAAGAAGCACTGGCACTTGCATATACGCCCGGTGTTGCAGAACCCTGCAAAGAAATTGCAAAGGATAAAAGTGCGGTATATAAATACACGGCAAAGGCTAATACAGTAGCCGTTATATCAGACGGCTCCGCAGTTCTGGGACTCGGAAATATCGGTGCAGAAGCGGGAATTCCCGTTATGGAAGGAAAGGCAGTCCTTTTCAAGGAATTCGGCGGAGTAAATGCAGTGCCCATCTGTATAGCAACACAGGATACCGAAGAGATAATAAAGACTGTTACATATCTTGCTCCTAACTATGGCGGAATCAATCTTGAGGATATTTCGGCTCCCAGATGTTTCGAGATCGAAGAGAGACTTAAAGCAACGCTTGATATTCCTGTATTCCATGACGATCAGCACGGTACCGCAATCGTAGTTCTTGCAGGTTTGATCAACTCTCTTAAGGTTACCGGAAAGAAGAAAGAAGAATGCAGAGTGGTTGTAAACGGTGCGGGTTCCGCAGGCGTGGCGATCACCAAACTTCTTTTAAGATACGGATTCAAAAATGTATTAATGTGTGATAAATTGGGTATAATATCCAGGGATTATCCCGATCTTAACTGGATGCAGAAGAAGATGTGCGAAGTTACCAACCTGGGTAACGAAAAGGGTACGCTTTCGGATGCGTTAAAAGGTGCTGACATTTTTGTAGGAGTAAGTGCTCCAAATCTTGTTACACCCGAGATGGTTAAGTCGATGAATAAAGATGCCATTATTTTTGCTATGGCTAATCCTGTTCCCGAGATCATGCCGGATGTTGCAAAGGCAGCAGGTGCAAGAATCGTCGGTACGGGACGTTCGGATTTCCCGAATCAGGTCAATAACGTTATTGCTTTCCCCGGAATATTTAAGGGAGCGCTTGAAGGCAGGGCAAAACAGATCACGGAAGAAATGAAGTTGGCAGCAGCCAATGCGATCGCAGACCTTATTCCCGATGATGAATTAAATGATGAGAATATCATCGTGCCTCCTTTCCATCCTACGGTGGCAGAGGTTGTCTGCAAGGCGGTTAAAGACCATATAAATGATTAAGCAGAGAAAATGAATTAGGGGATTATATGAATTACAATTCGGAAACATTATACAAATTAATGATTCTGTACATGCTCAAATCTGCGGCGGAGCCTTTGACACTTATACAGATAAGTACTTTTTTCGTGGAGAAGGAATATACATCATTCTTAAATATCCAGTCACACGTTAAAGCGCTTGAAGATCAGAACTTCCTTGCAGTTAAGCAAAATCACAACAAGACACTGATCTCCATTACCGAAGAGGGCATGGAATCGCTTCAGTATTTCCTCGGAGACATCAGTCCTGAGATCAAATGTGACATTCAGGATTATCTTAAGGTCAATTCGACGGAATTAAGACGTGAGGCATCCATTGTTTCGGATTATTACAAGAATCCGTTCGGGGAATATGAAGCATTTCTTTGGGCCAAGGACCGCGATACGGAACTGGTTACGATTAAAATGACCGTTCCGAGTGAAAAAATGGCAGCAACGATATGCGATAACTGGCAGGAGAAAAACCAGGAGATATATCAGTTTCTGACAGAACAACTATTCTAAAATAAACGGGGAATGTTTACTAAGATGGGAAACAACAGAAATTACAGCAATCACAGCAATCACAGAAGAAGCAATTCGAGAAAAAGAAGAAAAAAGAAAACAAGCAATGTATTATACAAGGCAGTCGCAGGAGTTGTAGGTGTTTCGATCGTTGCGCTTATAGCGCTTATCATCGTATATGCATTCAGTAACTCCAATGTAGGAGTTAAGACTCCCGGAACCATTTCCGAGATAAAGATGCTTAAAACTTATGAGGCAGCGGTAACTCCTGCCGAATGGGCGATGCTTGAAGAGAACGTTCCCATGGAAATATCGCAGAACGTTCAGATCATGATGATCGGCGATATGTTAATGCATCTTAATGTTACGGAGTCAGGTTTTAAAGATGACGGAACAAAGAATTATGACCATCTTTTCCAGAGGATCCTTCCTGATATTCAGGCTGCCGACATAAGGATCGTTAATGAGGAAATCGTATTTGCCGGCGAGGATATGGGATTTTCGGGATACCCGATGTTCAATACGGCCGAAGAAGTAGGCGATGCGGAAGCAAATGCAGGTTTTAACGTTATCCTTCATGCAACAAACCATACAATGGATAAGTGGAAAAAAGGTCTTTTAAATACCATCAATTTCTGGAAGAAATATCCTGATATTAAGGTACTCGGCGTAAATGAGACTCAAGAGCAGCAGGAAGAAATAACCGTTATCGAAAAGAACGGAATGAAGATTGCTCTTTTAAACTATACTTACGGACTTAACGGTATGCCGCAGCCCGATGATATGCCTTTTGCGGTTAACCTTATCGATGCGGATCTAATGGACAGAAACATCAAAAAAGCACATGAAGTAGCTGATTTTGTTGTAGTCCTTATGCATTGGGGAAATGAGTATCAGCTGTACGCAAGTTCGGATCAGAAATACTGGTGCAACTGGCTCCTTGAAAGAGATGTAGATCTTGTGATCGGAGCACATCCCCATGTTATTCAGCCCATAGAGTGGTACACCGACCCCAACGACGGTGACGAAATGCTTGTATATTATTCTCTCGGCAATTACGTAACAGGTACGAGAGCGGCAAGAGCCGGTGTTTACGAGCAGGCAGTCGGCGGAATGGCAAAGGTGGAACTTACAAGAAATTCCAAAGGCGAGGTTGTTATCTCCAGATACGGAGTTGAGCCTTTGGTAGCCAATATCGGCCGTTCGGGATACGGAAATATCTACACCTGTCCCTTGAGTGAATATACGGAAGAAGAAAGAAAGAACACAATCCTTGCCGCAAACGATCCCACGTTCACGATCGAGAACTGTGAGAATCTTTGCGAAAAGGTTTGGGGAGACCTGTATACACGCGGCGAACGAGACACTTGGATAACAAGAGAGTATTAGGAGGGGACACAAAATGAGCGACGAAAAAAAATCATCTTCAAGGACACCGTATCTGTTGATCTCGGCTATCGGATTCATAGTACTAGGCGTAGTAGTGATCATGTTTAAGAATCAGATCGCAGATATGCTTGATAACATTATCAAATGGGTGGCAGCAGGCATCCTCGGTGTTATCGCAATCATCAATATCATTGCATTTGCCAAGAACACCAAAGAAAAGATCAAAGAACTTATCATAGGTGCACTTGCACTTATAGCAGCTATCATACTTCTTATTTCACATCTTCTGGGTGTGCCCAATCTTTTGATGATGGTTCTCGGATTTATGTTCGGACTTTACCTGATCATTGAAGGATTCTTTAAGATCAAAGCTGCACTCGACAGTAAAAAGAGTGATGTTTCAAAGTGGTTTGTTCCTTTGATCTTCGGTATTGTAAGCATTATCCTTGGCGGACTGATTATTTTCTTCGGTGTAAAGGTTACAAAGATTTTCGTTCTTGCATTCGGTATCTTACTTATTTATGCAGGAATCCAGAACATGGTAAATCTTTTCTTCGGAAAGAAAAAATAATACTGAATATTTGAGAATATAATGAAATTAAGGTGCCGGGCATGCTTTGGCTGCCCGGCGCTTGTTTTGACTAAAAGGAGATACAGGAATTAATGACAGACATTGCCAGAATTATCGCGACAGAATTAAACAAACCTCAGAATTACGTTGAAAACGTGATCAAACTCTATGATGAAGGCTGTACGATTCCCTTTATTGCAAGATACAGAAAAGAAGCACACGGAGCCATGGATGATTCCGCCCTTCGTGAACTTGAAGAGAAGCTTAACAGATTAAGAAATCTTGAAGCAAGAAAAGAAGAAGTTATAAAAAGCATAGATTCGCAGGAAAAACTTACCGATGAGTTGAAAAAGCAGATCAAAAATGCCAAAACTTTATCGGAAGTTGAAGATATATACAGACCTTTTAAACAGAAAAGACGTACAAGGGCTGTCATTGCCAAGGAAAAAGGTCTTGAACCTCTTGCTCTTACATTTTATATGCAGGATCCGAAGATGGGTAAGATCGAAGATCTTGCAAAGAAATACATCGATCCCGAAAAAGGTGTTGAGAGCATTGAAGATGCTTTAAACGGAGCAAGTGATATCATAGCCGAAATGGTATCCGATTCGGTTGATGTAAGAAAGCAGTTAAGAAACCTTTATATGAAGAAAGGTTCGTTAAGAAGTTCAGCTTCGAAAGAGGAAGATTCCGTATACAGCGGTTATTACGATTTCGTTTCGTCATTAAACAAAATTCAGGGACATCAGGTTCTTGCCGTCAACCGCGGAGAAAAGGAAGGCTTCTTAAAAGTTAAGATCGATGTTGATGAAGCGGAGGCTCTCGCAGTTATCGAAAAGCAGATGATAAAAGGAGAATCCAATGCCAAATCTTTCCTTAAAGATGCGATAAAAGACGGATATGAAAGACTTCTTGCACCTTCCATGGAAAATGAAGTAAGAGCTGCTATAACGGAAAGCGCATGCGAAGGAGCGATCCATAATTTCTCGCTTAACCTTAAACCGCTTCTTATGCAGCCTCCCGTTAAGGGCAAAGTTACCATGGGCCTCGATCCCGGATACAGAATGGGCTGTAAAGTGGCTGTGATCGACGAGACGGGCAAAGTTCTTGATACAACGGTAGTTTATCCCACTCATGGTGAAAAACAGAAAGAAGAGTGCATAACGAAACTTAGCGGCATGATAAAAAAATGGAATGTAAAGCACATTGCCATAGGTAATGGTACAGCATCCAGAGAAACCGAGAGCATGACGGTGGAAATGCTTAAGAAATGCCCCGGCGTATCCTACATGATAGTTAACGAAGCCGGTGCATCGGTATACTCCGCATCCAAGCTTGCCGCAGAAGAATTCCCTCAGTATGATGTAAACCTGCGAAGTGCAGTTTCAATTGCCAGAAGACTTGAGGATCCTCTGGCTGAACTTGTTAAGATCGAGCCGAAAGCCATCGGTGTAGGACAGTATCAGCATGATATGCCTCAAAA
>CACZOG010000155.1 GCA_902782715.1 uncultured Lachnospiraceae bacterium
ATGGTAGATGAAAGAAGATAAGGAGGAAATCATATGGCATCCAATAAAATAAGAATGTCCGGAATGGTTTCCGGAATGGATACAGAAAGTTTAATAACAGCGCTTACCAGTTCCAAGAAGACTAAAGTCGACAAAGCTAAAGGCGAGCAGAAGAAACTCAGCTGGAAGCAGGATGCTTGGAAGAGCTTAAACTCCAAGATTTACAGCCTCTTCTCCGGCAAAGTATCTTCAATGCGTTTCAGTTCTTCTTACAATAAGAAGGTTACAACATCATCAAACTCCGCACTCAGTGTAGTTGCAGGTGACAATGCGGTTGAAGGAACCATGAGCGCTAAAGTTAAATCTCTTGCAAAAGCAGGTTTTATTACCGGTGCAGAGATTAAGACGGCAGCAGGCGAAAAGGTTACTCAGGATACCAAGGTTACAGATCTTGGAATCGAAGCAGGAACCAAGATATCTTTCACCGTTGCTGGCGAAGCAAAAGAAATCGAGATTACCGAGGATATGACAATGTACGGTCTTACTTCGGAACTCAAAGATAAAGGTCTTAACGCAAGTTTTGACGTGGCCAACAAGAGATTGTTTATCAGTGCCAAAGAAACAGGTGCTGCAAATGACTTCAAGTTTACCGGCGGAGATGCTGCACTTAAGAAACTCGGTCTTACCGCAGCTTCGGGTGCAAGCAGAGTGTTTGGTTCGGATGCAGAACTTGAACTTAATGGCGCTACATTTAAATCTTCAACCAATGTATTTACGATTAACGGCTCAACATATACGGCTAATTCCGTAAGCGATGAGACGATTACTCTTAAAACAAGCAAAGATACATCGGCTGTTTATGACAATATCAAGAATTTCCTCAAGGATTATAACGATACAATCAATGCGATGACAAAAGCATACAATGCCGAGTCAGCCAGCAAGTACGACATGCTTACCGATGAGATGAAAGAAGTTATGTCCGATAAGGAAGTTGAAGAATGGGAAGGCAAGATTAAGGATTCGCTTCTCCGTAAAGACTCTTCTCTTAACAACATAATGTCTGCAATGAGAGACGTTATGGCACAGGGTATTGAGATTGATGGAAAGACATATACACTTGCTGATTTCGGAATTGACAAGCAGGCTTATCTGAACGCCGATCCCAATGAAAGATATTCATATCATATCTACGGCGATGCAGATGATTCGGTTTATTCCGGCAAAGCTAATAAACTTAATAAGATGATTTCCGAAGATCCTGAATTGGTATCCAAATTCTTCACTGAATTGTCCAACAAACTGTACGATTCAATGAACAATCAGATGCGTTCGACGGAATACAGTTCAGCTTACAAGGTATATGAAGACAAGAAAATGCAGACAGATTACAACAACTATACCAAGAAAATTGCTGATCTGGAGGCAAAACTTACGGAAGCTGAAGACAGATATTACAAGCAGTTTGGCGCAATGGAAAAAATGCTGTCTCAATTAAATGATTCATCTTCATCAATTTCAGCATTATTTAATATGTAAAAAACCATTTTTCGGAGGAACTTACTAGATGAACAATCCATACGATCAGTATCAGAAAAGCAAAATTCTGACTGCATCTCCGGCTGAGCTTACACTTATGTTGTATGACGGAGCAATTAAATTCGGAAATATAGCCATAAGTGCAATGCGACAGGAAAACAAAGATGTTGAAAAGGCGCATATAAATATAGTAAAAGTTCAGAACATAATTGAAGAGTTCAGAGCCACATTAAACTGGGATTACCCGGTTGCACAGGATTTTGAGAATGTATATGTATATCTTCTTCAGAGATCCCTTCAGGCGAATATGGCAAAAGACCCGGAAATTATGGAAGAAGTCGTCGGACACTTAAGGACGATGCGCGAAACCTGGATTGAAGTGATGAACAAAAATAAAAAGGGAGAAGTGTAGAACTTCTCCTTTTTAAAAGAAAAAAAGAATTCCGAAGAAAAAAGGATGAGGTGGTAAAATGGATAATTATCTTAACGTTTTAAAAGACAGCCTGGTAAAAAAAGAAAGAATTCTTATCGATTTGCAGGAAAAGAGCGAATTGCAGGGAGAATTGGTTAAAGCGGAAGAAGTTGACTGGGATTCCTTTTCGAATCTGGTGGATGAAAAAGCAAAACTGGTCGAGGAGATATTGAAGCTGGATGAAGGATTCGAATCTTTATTCAACAGAGTTAAGGAAAACCTTGCGAATAACGAAGATGCGTATAAGGATATCATAGGAGAAATCCAGGCATTGGTAAAATCCGTAACCGAAAAAGGAGCAAAACTGGAAGCAACCGAATACAGAAACAAGGCTGCAATTGAAGCTGCGTTTGCAAATACCAGAAAAGAAATACGTCAGTCCAAGCTCGGACAGAAAGCTGCCGCAGACTATTATAATAAGATGAATAAGATTAATACCATCGATCCGCAGATGCTTGATAAAAATTGTTAAAAAATTTTTTAAAAAAATATTAATTTAGGGGTTAAGTTTCCCCGAAGAGGTCCGATATACTATTTACAAGTAATAAAGTTACTGTTAACTTAAGTAATTGATTGGACGGAGCGTACGGCCGGAAAATTGGTTACGAAAAACAGAGTGGCAAGGAAGCCACCGGAATTTCAAGGAGGAAAAAAATATGGTAGTACAGCACAATTTAAGAGCAATGAATTCCAACAGAATGTTGGGCGTAACAAGTAGTCAGCAG
>CACZOG010000156.1 GCA_902782715.1 uncultured Lachnospiraceae bacterium
ACCGATTTCATCCTGGTTTCTGGGATCATCCAGAGAAGCATCACCTGTATCTCTTCCGAAATAATCGGGATCTGCATCTTCGCCTTCGACAAGTTCCTTCTGCTCATCTGTAAGAGCATCCCAAGCTGCCTTGGCTGCTGCACACTGTGCATCTGTATCTGCTGTTCTTTCCTGAACATAAATTGCATCAATAAGTTCTGCAACTTCATCAGCCTTAGCCTGATCATCATCACCGTTTAATGCGTCATTAACGATTTGGGAAATTTCATCGCCTGCTGCCTGCATATCTTCATTAAGCATGTCAATATCTCCGCCCAATTCCTCAACTTCCTTTGCGAGATTTTCTTTTGTCGCGTCAATTTCCTCCTGTGTCTGCTGCACAATTTCATTGGTTAAGGTACATCCGGTAAGACATACCGATGAAAGAGTGCATGCCATAATTACTGCTAAAATTTTTCTTCTCATTTTGCCTCCTTTGAACTGTAAGTTCCAAATGTATTTAACCCCTAAATACATAAAAAACCTTTACCGCTTTCAGGTAAAGGCATACAAAAAAGAACATGAGAAAAATGGATTATACAAATAATCCGTTCCTTTTTCGTACAGCCAGTTACTCGTGGCTCGGCATTCGCCGCGTACAGCGAAAGGCAGGTCTCCCGGCTTATCTTTCAACACTCTTGCCGTCTTCCCGCGTTACCAGTGACATGTGGCAAGAACTCCATAAATACGGTGACGAGTTCGTACAGGATTCGCACCTGTTTCCCTTTTCACCAAAGCCGGCAATAAATGCCGCTTTGACACCTTCCGTTTCATATTCAATTCGCCCAATTTTACCATATAAAAGCCTATTATTCAATATAAATACAAAAGAAGGACATAAAAAAATACCCGGCACGCTTATGTGTGCCGGGCGATGCATCTTTTATTCAAAATACCAGTAAATTCCATACCTCTCACGTGCCTTTTTATAATGAGGACTGAAGACGAGTTTCCGATCGACTCCCTCAAGATCAAAGGAAAGCGTTTCGCCGTGTCTTTCCATATGAGAATCGATCGTATTGATGTAATCGATTACTCTTCCGTCAGTGACTTTAAGCACTTCGTTTCCTGCGATCTTATCCGACGGAATCGTCACATCGACACCCGTGGATGAATCGATCATGTTCTCGAAGCCCAGATCTGCCGAAAGCAGAACGGGACCGTAAAAGAATGAAAATACATTTTCACAGTCGGGCAGGCCTTTTGATGTAACTTTACATCTGCAGGTATATGAGAAGCTTTCATTATCTTCCCAGATCCCTTCAATACACCAATAGCCGTCTTCCTTCGAAATTTCTTTATCATTGACCGAAACGGAAGTTTCATAAACCCAGTCGGGAATACGTATCCGGATCTTCGCCTCTTTGTGGTTTTTATCAGGAAGGCATACTATGAATCTGATCGTATCCTTCATGGGAATTTCCGATTCCTGGATCAGTTTGATCCCGAGTTCGGGATATGTAACTTCGGACGAAAAGAACATATTTACGGTAATGCCTTTTTCATCCTTAAAATAAATGCTGTCTCCGAGTTTCGTGAAGTTCTCCATTCCGCTTCCGGTACAGCACCAGAACTTGGTAAATTCCGTACTGTAAACTTTAAAATATCCCGTAGCCATGGGCTGGAAATACATGGTCATTCCGGTCTTTGGATTCTGCGAAGAAAGGATCGCATTAATAAATGTATTTTCATAATAATCGGCGTACTTTTTATCGCCGGTTATCATAAAAAGCTTACGCGTCATTTTAAGCATGTTGTAGGTATTGCAGGTTTCGTTATTGCAGTTTGTTCTTTCCCCGTCAAGAACATCGTCCTCGCCGAAATGCTCCCATTCGCTGTTTCCGCCTGTAGCATAAGTGTGATGAGAGATAACTGTATCCCAGAATTTTATCGTGTAATCAAGATACTGCTCATCCCCTGTGGCAATATAACGGTTAAGCGCCCCCGCAAACTTCGGGATCGTGGTATTTGCATGAAGATCATTTAATGCATTCTTTTCGCCGGAATACACTTTTTTAAACAGAGCTTCTTCATCAAAAAAGTGTGCTGCTTTAAGGTGTTCTTCTTTCTGCGTATACATATAAAGATCGTAAAGCGCATCGTTCATTCCGCCGTATTCTATGCCAAGTACCGTTTTGTGCGTCTCTTCGGACCATTTAACTGCACGTTCATAAACCCAGTCACCCAGCGCTGCTGCCACTTTGAGCGCCTCTTCATATCCTGTTAAACGATATGCGTTATTAAGACCGTCAAGGATCTTATGCATGGTATACCAGGGCACCCACGCTTCCTTGAAAATATCGGTCTTATTCTGCTCAACCATGTCAAACTGATACTCGACATTTTCGGGATCGACGATCTTTGCTCCGAATATAAATCCCGGCTTTCCTTTGGTGTGTTTCTGACATTCAGAGAGTGCGCCGACAATTCCTTTTATTCTTTCAAAAAATAAATCTTTATCTTCTTTACCACAGGCGGCATTCGCATAAGCCTGCGATACTGCCGTCAGGTAATGACCAAGAGTATGACCGCCTATCAGGGAGTCCTCCCATCCACCGTAACGGATCTTTGTAAAGGCGATCCCTGCATTTTCATAAAAACCGGCAAGTAAACGCTCAAAATCGAGTTTCTTAAGATATTCGATCTCTTTTTCAAAAGCATTTGTACAGTAAGGATCGAGCATCTTTACCTGACCCGATTCAAAAGCCTGAAACTTATTTACGATCTTTTCTTTTTTATCATTCATACTTTTACCTTTAAAAAATCGCCCGACACTTTAACGGGTGCCGGGCGATACATAATGATCAACTTATTTGATAACTTTGATCCATCCTTCGGGAGCTTCGATCTCGCATCTCTGAATGCCTGTAAGTGTATCGTAAATCTTCTTGGTCCAAGGTCCCATTTCTTCCATGCCTGCAGGGAAGCAGATTTCTTTGCCGTGGTCGTAAATCTTTCCAACGGGTGATACAACTGCTGCTGTTCCGCAAAGACCGCATTCTGCGAAGTCTTTAACTTCATCGAAGTATACTTCTCTGTGCTCAACCTTCATTCCAAGATACTTCTCTGCA
>CACZOG010000157.1 GCA_902782715.1 uncultured Lachnospiraceae bacterium
AGGTGACAGGATTCGAACCTGCGACCCCCTGGTCCCAAACCAGGTGCTCTAGCCAAACTGAGCCACACCTCGTTGCAGACTCTTTATTCGTGACGCAAGTGTTATTATATGAAAATTGAGTTATTTTGTCAACAAATATTTTAAAATGACGGCTATTTTTTCAAAACACCCATCATTTCCAGATAAGACAGCGATTTCTTCTGATACTCAATGGAGGAAGTCTCAATTAAAACGGACGCATCCTTAAAATATTTCTCTCTTAAAAGGGCAAACTTCTCCCAGTCGATCGTGCCGTCGCCCACAGCAAGATGAAGGTCTCCTATGCCGTCATTATCGTTAATATGGACATGCTTGATATAAGGGGAAAGAACCTGTGCCCATGTGCTTAAAGGCGTACTGGTAAGATATGCATGCGAATAGTCAAAGCAGATCCCGAAATTAGGAACATCAAGCATTCTGTCGGCCAGTTTGGCAAGCTCGTCCGGACGCATGTCAAACATGTTTTCCATATATACGTTCATATCGGGGTATTCGGTGCAGATGATCCTGAAAACATAC
The DNA here is from genome assembly GCA_902782715.1 of uncultured Lachnospiraceae bacterium. GTDB lineage: Bacteria > Bacillota > Clostridia > Lachnospirales > Lachnospiraceae > UBA3766. The sequence goes on from CACZOG010000157.1 coordinate 559, forward strand.
TCATTTCTGTCGCACCAGTTGTCACGATATACATCTGCCGTAAGGAAAGGTTCGATGTTACTGTGGAAGATAACGCCCTTGGCGCCCGTTCTTCTTGATACCTTAATGCTCTGGTGTATTCTTTTCTCGGAAATCTCAACGATCCTCGGATCTTCGCTGAATACCAGAACATCGAAGAAATCACCGTGTGAAGTAGTTATCGGTGCATTCTTCTCTTTATAAAATCCCACTATTTCCTTACATTTTTCCTCATCGTCAAGAGTTTTCGGAAACATGAAATCATTCAGTTCCAGACCGAGATTATACTCTTCGCAAAGTGCTAAAGTCTCGTCCATTCTTTCTCTGCACGGAATAATAGAAAATCTGCTCATTCTTCTCCCACCTTTTCACCATCAATTTCTTTTAACTGATATACGAAAACACCCTTGGATTTTCCCTTAAGAGGAATCTCTCCGATAGGTTCGGCAACTACGCCTTTATCTTTTACACGATCATATATGGTCTCGCTTATGAGTACCTGGCCCGGTTTCGCATTTGACTCAAGTCTCGCAGCGGTATTTACCGTATCTCCTATGGCCGTATAGTCCATTCTGAAGTCGCAGCCGATATTTCCGACGACTGCTTCGCCGCAGTTAACTCCGACACCGAACGCAACCTTTTTACCGAATCGCTCCATACAGGATTTCTCTAACGTCTTCGAGCCCGCAACTATGTCTTTCGCAGTACGTAAAGCCTGCATTTCGTAATCTTTAAGATCAAAAGGAGCATTAAAAACCGCCATTGTGGCATCGCCTATAAATTTATCGAGAGTACCGCTGTTTTTAAATATCGAATTAGTTGTTAAATTCAGATATTCGTTTAAGATCTCAACAACCTGTTCGGGTTCAAGACTTTCGGAAAGCGGCGTGAAACCTCTGATATCGACAAAGAGTACCGCTATATCCCTGTTTTCACCGCCAAGCGTGATCTTATACTGTCCCGATTTCATAATATCGTCTACAACCTGCGGTGCAACGTATTTACGGAATGCCGAAGCGATCTTTCTCTTCTGAACCGTCTCGGAAATGTATTTGACTATCAGTGCAAAAAGATAATCAAGGAAAATGAAGATCAGGAAATAAACACCCGGCAGAATGATATCCGCTTTGGTAAAAAGAAGTATTCCCGCAACCACGCTCAAGACTTCCAGTACTATGAAAACGGGTGTTCCGATCTTTAGATTCATCTTTGAAAAGATCAAAAACAATGCGAAGATCAGGACTGCAATTATAATTGATATCGCAACTCTGTTAACCGGCAGAGGAAATGTTTTATCAAGATATGCCTGAAGGATATTTGCATTTATTTCCACTCCGAACATCTGATTTGAACTGTTCGGAACCGAGAACTGATCCTGCAGTCCGTTAGCGTATGCACCGACCAAAACGATACAGTCCGTGAATACTCTCGGATCGATCCTGTCATTTAAAAGATCAACCAGAGGTATTACTTCGTAATCAAAAGGTTTTCCCGCGTAATAGATCCACTGACTGCCCGTAGCATCGGTATTGGGAACTACGGGAATTATTCCTTTATTCTCACAGTATTTCTTATATATCGTATATGAAAATCCGTCATACGAATTGCCCGTCTTTTTATCTGTATAAACGGGAATTGCTCTTCTTACCTTTCCGTCGCTGTCGGGTGATACATTGGCAAATCCGTACGTAACGTCTTCTTCTGTAATGGGCTTTTCAACAGTATTCAGATAAAACTGATTGATTACATGTTTTCCGTTTTCATCGGTTTCAACAACCGTGTCAAAATCAAGGTGCGAAGCGAATACAACATTGTCTCTTTGCACTGCCGCCTCTTTTAATATTTCATCTCCTTCTGGATTCATTTCTCCGAATAAAAAGATATCGAAACCGACTACCGAAGGGTAATCACCCAGCTTATCAAGAATATCCGCATAAATACTTCTGTCCCAGTTTCCGAAAGGACCGTATTCTTCAAGGGATTTCTCTTCGATAGCGATGATCTTTATGGACTGATTGACACCTCTTGATCTTTGATAAACCTTGTCCTGATAAAGGCCTTCCAAGGGGTATAAAACATCGTTAAAACAGAATAAAAAAGCAAGCATGCCCAGTAGGAACGCCTGCAGTATCAAAAGCCATTTTCTAGATTTGTTTTTGCTTTCATTCATCTTTTCTGTAACCCCATTTTACCTATGTATATTTTACCAAATTTTCTCATTTATGAAAACCCACTTCCTTAAACAAAAGACAATATGTTATAATTGCCGTGTAGGGTATTTTAATGTACAGAAAGGGGTTCCTATGGAAGATCATCAGAAATATTTATCAAGCGACGAATTACTGGAGAAAATCTTTTATTACATGTCCAGACTCTTCGAGGAAAAAGAGCTTTCGGCCACACTTTTCCTTTTGACCGACTTGGGCAAAACCCTTGTTAATTCGGACAGAGCAAGCTTCTGGTTCTGGGATAAAAGAAAACACGAAGCATGGACTCTTGCCGCTCTCGGGATTGATAAGATCACCATTCCCGACAACACCGGTCTGGTAGGTGCGGCAATGAAAGGAAATGAGATCCTCATTGTAAACAATCCCTACAATGACATGCGATTCAATCCCGACGTCGATAAAGATTCCGGATACTTCACCAAATCAATTCTTACAATGCCTGTTACCGATTCCGAAGGCAAAGTCATCGGAGCTTACCAGGCTGTAAATAAAATAAACACTGACGGAACAGACGGCAAATTCACCGAAGAAGATGTTAAACGTCTTTCCCTTGCAACTGCGTTCTGCGGCAAATCGCTCGAGTCATATGTACTTCAGAACGAAGCCATGGAAGATCCTCTTACAGGTCTCAGAAACCGTCGCGGCATGCATGCATATTATGAAAGAAGGATTGCAACCGTTGCCGACAAGACAAGCATCATTATGTGCGATATCGACCACTTCAAACGCGTTAACGATACCTACGGACATAACGCAGGCGATGAAGTATTAAAACATGTTGCAAATACGCTTTTAAATTCCATCGGGATCAACGACGGCGCATTCCGCTGGGGAGGCGAGGAATTCATCCTTCTTCTCTCCAAAAAGGAACTTGACGAGTCTGCTGAATTTGCTGAATCGTTAAGACAGAAGATCGAGGAAAGCGTGATCACTTTCGAAGGTACCGATATCAAGATCACAATGAGTTTCGGCGTAAGCGAGATAAATCCCGAACTTACAACCGAAGAAAACGTTGAAGGCGTTGATGCCAAACTCTACTATGCGAAAGAGCACGGAAGAAACCGTGTTATCAAGGAAATACCTGCCGAAGGTTGATCACTTCAAAATATCAGGAAACGACAGATGCCGGGCACTTAATATGCAGTGTCCGGCATCTTTTATATTAAACCCTTTCAAAATCAGTTTTCAGGAATCCAGTAAACGATCGTATCCGTCTTTAACGGGAGTGAGAAATCAACATACCATTTTCCTTTAGGTGTCGGCATAAGTTCGGGTTCTTTCGGAAGCGATCCGTATTCAACCGTCTGTGTGCCGAATACCGTTGTGCCGTACATAAATGTGATCATATGAGGCATCTGGTCGTTTTCTTCTTTCTGTGCCTTCAGATCGTCAAAACTTATAACCATCTTTCCCGAGCCGCTTGCGATATCACCGAAAATTTCAATCGTGATCGCAGGGAATGTTGAAGGATCGATTCCCGTTATCTGCTCGATAATGCTGCTCTGCTTATCATTACCGCCGATAAGAATATCGGAGTTTTCATCGATAAGGACTTCGCTGCCTATTACTTCACCCTTCTCATTATGACATGTCAGAGATACTTTACCGTCAGTGATCGTTAAACGTGTGATCGAGTTAAGTCCCTGAACACCTGCGCCTTCGAGAGTCTTTGACATAAAAAGCATTGAAGGCTGAATGGCGTTGTTTTCTATGACTTTTCTGATCGTTTCCACATCGGTAACTTCAACTCTGAAAGATGTACCTCTTACAGCCATTGTAGAGTTCGGAGTATTGATCTCATATGTTGATCCCGAGCTTAGATCGTTCTGGATCTCGCAGGTTAAAGCACCTTTGGTAAGCTCGATCCTGCTTCGCGAATCCTTGGCCGTGCCTTCCGCAACAATGCTGAAATCCGTATTCTGCTCGACATAAACCAGCTTGTCTTCATCAAGCATGAGGATCAGCGAACTGTTTCCGTCGACATGAACCGAATCGCCGCTCTGAAGCGCCATTCCTTCGTATGCTTCAAGGTCTTTTATATCGCCTCTTGCAACATAACTGTGACCGTCCGCACTCATGACTTTTATTACTCTGTAAGTTTCGGTTTTGTTTGTTAAAAGAAGTACTATCGCAACTACTGCCCCTATCAGCGCCAGTCCTCCGGCAATTCCTCCTATTAACAGTCCTATTTTCTTACCGCTCATAAAACACCCGTTTTTACCCTTTTATGAATTATCAATCCATTGTAAATGTGTATTCGCCGGATTCTTTTACGTAGAATGTGCTTCCGCCGACATAAACCGTTGAACCGTTGTTTACTCTCCACTTTGTTCCTTCGGGGAATGTGAACGATTCGTTTGAATCAAGATACCATTTTCCTTCCACGAGTTCTCCCTTTTCCAGCCATGCGGGAGCTGTTGTAACGCTGAAATCCGTTTTGTTTCCGGCCTTATCATATACCGTAAAAGATACGTTATTCTTTCTGTTTCCGACAGGGATGAAAAATGCCATGTCGCTGCCTTCCTGAGTGAGAGCAGCTTCACTGCCGCCCATTATAACACGGTCGAGATTTTTGTCTCTGACAACACATTTGACCGATCCGCTGTTGGAATAATAAATGCCTGAGTTCTCAAGGTTAACAACCTGAGGTGCACTCGAGTCGATCTTTAAATTGTTAAGCGAAATAACATCCGTCTGCTCGCCTGTATTCGCATCTCTTAAATAAAATGATACGCTGGTCAGGCTGTCTGCAACCTGAATGGGATTATCCGTAAAATGATTTCTGTCGCCATAGGACATTTCATATCCTGCACCGGGAGCGATCGTTAAGCTTGACTTGTACCAGCCGTTCTCGCCTGTAGTGCCTTTTACCGAATATGCATCATTTCCTACGGTAAGATATGAGATCGAGAATCCGGCAGTTGCAGAGCATGCGTTATATTCTTCATTCTGAGGCAGAGTAACCTTAACGGTATAATTACCTACTTCCCTGGGTTTTGAAACGACGTATGCCGAATCGGGACTGCTTGAAGGCTTATACTGAATTACCGCTTTGGTAACATCATTGGTCTTTGAAGAGATCACGGGTGAAGATGCGCTTCCGCCGTAAATGTAGCTCTTCATCGATACGGTAACGACGCCTTTCTTTTTAGTCGGATCAAGGATCGAAAACTCTTTGGTATAGTCTCCGGGAAGTTCATAGTTAGAATTGGAAAGATCGTATGCCGTAGCTGTATAATTTCCTATTTCCTTTTGGGCTCCCTTAACTTTTACCGTACATGTATCGCCGCTAATGATACCCTTTAATTCAACCTTCGGACAATGTTCTTCGCCGTCATACATAAACTCCGTGTCAGACCATTTAAGACCTACGGTCTTGGGAGCTATGTTTGCTGTCACGCTGACGGGTTCTAAATCTATCGCTCCTTCGGTTCCTTTTACCATATACCATACGGTATAATCTCCTGCTTCTTTGGCAGAAGGAATCGTAGATGAATAATCTCCGTTTTTGCTTAAAGAATAAAGCATGTCACCGTTCTCGGCCGAACCTGCGGAAATAAGTTTCTGCGAAGTACCGTTATAAGTCAGTGAAAGTGCTGAAGGTTTTGTAGTTATTACAGGTTCCGGAATAATGACTTCTTCCTCAACGATTGTGAATTCGCACGTTGTATTTGAAGGAAGCGTGTAGTTGGAATTTGATAATCCCGTAACTTTTGCAGTATATGTTCCGACCTCTTTGGCTGCACCTTCAACCGTAAGTTCGCATTTATCTTCTCCGCAAAGTCCCGTAAGGATAACGCTCGGGCAATGCTCTTCTCCGTCATATGTAAATTCCGTACCCGACCATTCAAGTCCTACCGTCTTCGGTGCAATAGTTGCAGTTATGCTGATGGGTTCAATGTCGTTAACTCCCTCGATTCCCTTAACCCTGTACCAGACTGTATAATCTCCTGCTTCTATGGCCGTGGGAATGACTGATGAATAATCTCCGTCCTCACTTAACGAATAAAGCATATCTCCGCCTTCAACCGAACCGGGAGTTATCAGTTCATGTAATGCCCCGTTATAAGTTAATGAACGTCCTGCGGGTTTTGCCGTTATTACAGGATCCTCTTTAATGACTTCCGGCTCTTTGATCGTAAATTCGCATGTTGCATCCGAAGGAAGCTGATAGCACGAATTGGAAAGGCCGGTAACTTTCGCTGTGTATGTACCGGGTTCTCTGGCAGCACCTTCTACCGTCAAATCGCATGTGTCTTCACCGCAAAGACCTGTAATGGTAACGCTCGGGCAATGCTCTTCACCGTCATAAGTGAATTCCGTATCAGACCATGTAAGTCCTACCGTCTTGGGTGCTATGGTAACTTCAACCATTCCCACTTCACTGTCCGGACGGTAATCTTCAACAGCCTTATACCAAACCTTATATGTATCAGGATACATCATCATTGGAATTTCTGATGTAAATCCTGCTTCATCGCTTTCAACGCTGTAAACCATTGCTCCGGGTGATGCAGCTCCTGCGGTAACAAGTGCCTGCTCTTCGCCGTTATATGTAAGTGTTTTTGCGGTAGGTGCAGTTGTAACCGTGGATGCAGTTGTAGGTTCAATGGTAAAGTCCAGATCGGTTACGGCTTCGCTATAACGTCTGTCATGCACAAGGGGCAATCCGGAGGGATCATACTCATACGTTTCATCCCCGGCTTCCTTTTCCATAGAAACCACAACCCTATAATCACCGGGTTCTGTAGGTGCGGCACTTAATTCTGTCAGATCATCCCCTACCACTCTATAGTATTTATAGGATACTTCACTTTCCCTTCCCGTTGGTCTGTTAGATGTAACGGTAAAAGCGGGTGTGGTTCCCTCATAAAATGTACCATTCGGAGCAACAGTAAGTTCAGTTTCCAGATATTTATATACCGGATAAAGTTTAACTATTCCTTTATCGGCAAAGTTCATTGCTGTGTAAAATGCGTTATTTGAGTCCGGGAAGAAGAAATGTCCGTTAAAATCTGATTCAAAGAAAAAAATATTACCCGGTGTTTCGGTACTGTCTTTATACATGGGATCAGTAGCCCAGCCGATCAGTTCTCCGAGAACCGTATCATTCGGCAAATTCGGGCCCGTTCCATTGTTTGAAACGGTACGTGTGGATCCATCTGTATAAACGTAAAATCTTTCTTCTGATGAAAGCCTGCTGCCGTATTTATCATAAAATTCCACACCAAATCCAATATAAGCAACTACCCTGACATGTTTTCCCAACAGTGCTTCGGAATTCTTATAATTGGGATCATCGTAAGGCAATATGGTAAATGTCGAAGATCCATCATCCCATAATACTTCATAGTTAAGCAGCATGTCTTCCTGAATCACATAAACATAAGAATGCTCTGTTCCGCCTGTCGGAGCAACAGGAATCTGAAAAGGAGCTTCCCAGTACTGAGTACTGCCCATTTCAGTATAGGGAACAGCACCATACAGTCCCGTAGTAAGAGAAAAATAATCAACCGCATTTGTTGAAACCTCAAAAACCGCCAAAGATTTTCTGTGAAATTCATCCTTATCACCGTATATATCAAACTGAATCATGTCTCCAGGCAAAAGAACGAAATCCGCAACCATTTTACTTTCATCCATAACACCGTCTGCAGAGCCTGCAGCATTAACCTTAACCGGTATTGTAAGCGTACCGAACACAAGACAGATACTTAAAGCAGCTGCCATTATCTCTTTAACTTTTCTTCTGAAAACGGATTTAAATACTTTTCTCATACACTTTCCTCATTGAAAAATATTAAATATATTTTACCATATACGGATATCCCAAAGGAAGTTAATAATCAATTTGCTGTTTTAAAGGGATTTCAAGGCCTGACTAAGATGCTTAAAGCCTTATAGTCTTACGAATCGACCGTTCCAACGATTAAAAACAATCGCTAAAGCCTTAAAGAACGTTTAGATATAAACCTTATTAGAATACTATTTTTTTATGACCGTGTCAACAGAAATTTTAATCTTTTTTAAATATTTTTTACCAATTATAGAATGATATTTTCGGTTATTTAAATCGTTGTTTCGTTATCGGCGTTCTTGTAAAATATTGTGTGTAAAAGAAATACTTAATGTAAAGGGGAAAAATATGATAGCTAAAACCAAAGTTTGTGAGATCAAAGTTTATCGAAAAAGCGCAACCGTATTCAGAAGCGGCAGCGTAAATTTAAAAGCCGGAGCCAATACCATCTACATAGCCGGTATGACTCAGACATGCGATAACAATTCATTTGTCGTTAAATTTCCGGAAAAAGTCAGCGCAACCAATATCCAGGTTGTCGGAAATGACGCAGTCAAAGACATTACTCCCGAATCCGAAAGAATAGCAAAAGAAATAGCTGAATTAAGCTATCGGATAGAAGTTTTAAATTCCGTTTCCGAATTAAGAAAGACAAACGGAAATTTCACATACAGAACCAATGTTTCCGCAGAAGAGCAGGAATCATACATGAAGGAGCTTTCATCAAAACTTTTAGCCATTCACGATCAGGTTAACGAGCTTAATGTAAAAAAAGAAGAACTCGCCGGAAAACTTGAAGAAGCGGAATCCGATGAAGAAAAGCCGCTTCTCAAGATCGACTTAAACTGCGAAGAAGAAAATGAGTATCCTTTTATTCTTCAGTATCAGGAAAACTCCTGCAGCTGGTTTCCTAAATACGAAGTTCGCTTTAACGGAGACGACAAGCCCCTTGAAGCAAATATGAAAGCATGCATCAAGCAGTCATCAAAGGAAGACTGGGAAAATATAAAAGTTACGCTTTATACCGGAAATCCTTCGGCATCGCAGGAAATCCCTTCTCTTGCTTCTATTCAGTTATCACTGATCGATGAAGAAGAAAGAGCACGTCGAAGTGCCGCCAAAGCTTCGGCAGTAAACGCAGACATGATGATGGGCGCTGCTCAGCCTAATATGATGGCAGGAATGATGATGGCCGCCGCCGCTCCCATGATGATGAATATGCAGACAGCACAGGCAGAAGTATCCGAAGAAGAAACAATGACTGCCTTCGCTCTTGCGGACTTAAGAGACATTATCTCAGATACCGACGGAAATATAGCAACATTACAGACATTCAGCGTTGATGCATCCTATGGTATAACATGTATTCCTTCTGTTACGGATAAATGCTTCATGAGTGCAACGATCAAAACTGCAGACTGGCCTCTCGGTGCAGCCAGAGCATCGATCTATCTTAATGAT
>CACZOG010000158.1 GCA_902782715.1 uncultured Lachnospiraceae bacterium
ACTCATGAGATCAAAGAAGAGTTTGATCATGAAGTTGATATGATCGTTCAGAATTATCTTGATAAGATCTCTGTACATGAGACGGATGATGACGAAGAAATGCTTGGTGTTTCAAAAGAAGTATCCGTATCTTCCAAGATCACAACATCCGAAAAGCCTGCAAAAACTAACGATGAAGGATCTTCGAAGGCGAATCCCTCAAACGGAAATTCTTCTTTCAAGGGCAAAGGAAACAATTCCGGTTCGTTTGGAAACAGAAGCGGCGCAGGCGGCACAAGAAGGTTTATCCGTTCCGATAAGCCGGGTGTTATTTACGGTGACGAAGTACCGGGACCTTATACGGATCTTTGTGATATTACAGGCGAACTTGAAGGTATATGCGTACGAGGAAGAGTATTCGGTTTTGAAGATAAGGAATTAAGAAACGAACGTCATATGCTTTTATTTAATATTTATGACGGAACCGATTCGATCTCCTGTAAACTCATGCTTTATCCGGAATTTTACGATCAGGGTAAAAATGTCGTAAAAGATGGTATGGAAGTAGCCATTAAAGGTTCTGTTTCCATGGATAAATACGATAACAACGAGCTTGTTTTATCCAGGATTCTCGGTATGGAGAAAACTTCTTTAAACAAAGCTTCCCGACTTGATACATCACTTAAGAAAAGAGTTGAACTGCACTGCCATACGAGATTTTCCGAAATGGACGGTGTTTCAAAGGAAGAGAACCTGGCGGCAACCGTTGCTGCATGGGACTGGAAGGCGCTTGCAATTACCGATCATGGTGTTGTACAGGCACTTCCCAAAATGGATCATTGTATTCATGATGCATTTAAAGACAAACCTTTTAAGCTTATCTGCGGTATGGAAGGTTATCTTGTTGATGATGATTTTGATGCTGCCGTAAACTGCAAAGACCAGACTCTTGCAGATTCGTTTGTAGTATTCGATATAGAAACAACAGGAATTTCTCCTTATAAACATCAGATAATAGAGATAGGTGCAGTAAAAGTTATAAACGGAGCGATCAAAGATAATTTCTCCACTTTTGTCAACCCTCATGTTCCGATTCCTTATGATATCGAAAAACTGACCGGAATTCATGACAATATGGTCAGCGATGCTCCCGATATTTCCGAAATCCTGCCTAAATTCATGGATTTCTGCGAAGGATGTTCGCTTGTTGCTCATAACGCAAAATTTGATATTTCTTTTATTTCGGAAAACTGTAAAAGGCTTGGCATTCCTTTTGACAAGACATGGCTTGATACCATTATCATGGCAAGAGCTCTGTTAAAAGATTCATCCAGATTCGGTCTTGAAGCAGTTGCGCATAAGCTTAAATTTAAATTCGGTAAAGACGAACATCACAGAGCGGTTAACGACGCTGATGTTACAGCCAAGATCTTTATCGAATTTACACATATGCTTCTTGCACAGAAAGTTCTGACATTAAAAGAACTTAATGATTTCGTCAAGAATGCACCCGAATCAATAAGGAAGATGAGACCTTACCATGTTTCGATCCTTGTTAAGAACGAAACGGGAAGAATCAATCTTAACAGACTGGTTTCGGAATCTCATATCAATTATTTCCATAAAACTCCGAAGATTCCGAGATCGCTCCTTCAAAAATATCGCGAAGGACTTATCATCGGTTCAGCTTGTGAAGCAGGAGAGCTGGTTGAGGCCATTCTTGAAGAAAAATCTGAAGAACAGATCTCTCATATCGTTGATTTCTATGATTACCTTGAGATCATGCCCATCGGTAACAATGAATTCATGAAGTATTCAAAGAAACCGGAGCATAAGAATATTCAGAATGATGAAGATTTAAGAGATTTAAACAGATATATCGTAAAACTCGGAGAACAGTTTAATAAACCTGTTTGTGCAACGGGCGACTCGCATTTTATCAATCCTGAAGATGAGATTTACCGTGAGATCATCCATATGAACAAGTTTAATAAAAAGACAGTTAAGAAAGAAGATCTCGAAGAGACGAGAGACGATCAGAGAACGGTCGATCTTTCAAAGCTTGAAAAAGAACTTGAAGACAAACAGCCTCCTCTTTATTTAAGAACAACTCAGGAAATGCTCCAGGAATTTGATTACCTTGGTGCGATAAAAGCCGAAGAGGTTGTTATCACAAATACAAATCTTATTGCCGATATGTGCGATAATGTCTGTCCGACATCCAAAGAAAAATGTCCTCCCGAACTTGAGAATTCGGAAGAAAAATTAAGAAACTGCTGTTATGAGACTGCACACAGTATGTATGGAGAAGAACTTCCCAAAGAAGTTGAAGACAGACTTGAAACGGAATTGAATGGTATCATTGATAACGGATATGCCGTTCTTTACATGATCGCCAGGGAACTTGTTAAGAAATCGGAAGAGGACGGTTATCTGGTGGGTTCCAGAGGCTCCGTAGGTTCATCCTTCGTTGCTACAATGTCCGGTGTTACGGAAGTAAATCCTTTACATGCACATTATTACTGTAAGAATTGTCACTACAGTGATTTTGATTCCGATCTTATTAAGAGTTTTGCGTGTATGGCAGGCTGCGATCTTCCGGATAAAAACTGTCCCGTATGTGGAGAGAAACTCGTTAAAGCTGGATTTGATATTCCTTTCCAGACATTCCTTGGATTCTCGGGAGATAAAGAGCCTGATATCGATCTTAATTTCTCGGGTGAATATCAGGGTAAGGCTCACAGATATACCGAAGTACTCTTTGGCAAAGGTCATACTTTCCATGCGGGAACCATGTCGGGAGTTGCCGATAAAACAAGTATTGCTTATGTACATGATTTTTATGAATCAAAAGGCATTCATAAGAGAAACTGTGAAATAGTTCGTATTGCAAAAGGTGTTGAAGGCGTAAGGAAAACGACCGGTCAGCATCCCGGAGGAATAGTAGTTCTTCCTCACGGCAGGGAGATTTATGAATTTACCGCAATTCAAAAGCCCGCAAACGATATGAATACCGATGTCATTACCACGCATTACGAGTATCATGACATCGATTCGAACCTTTTAAAACTTGATATTTTGGGACATGTCGATCCGACGATGATGAAGTTCCTTGAAGATTTAACAGGCACAAACTGTCGTGATATTCCGCTTGATGACAAGCGTGTAATGAGTATTTTCCAGACAACCAAAGAACTGGGATTCGAACCTAATGAGATCGAAGGACTTGTTTTGGGATGCCTTGGTATACCTGAATTCGGTACCAACAATACAATGAAGGTTCTCTTGAAAACCAAACCTCAGACTTTCACCGACCTTGTCCGTATTTCGGGACTTACGCACGGTACGGGTGTTTGGGATAAGAACGCTGAGACTCTTATTGATGAAGGAAAAGCGGATATCACAGGTGTTATTTCCACTCGTGACGATATCATGACGTATCTTATAAAGATGGGTGTTGAAAGCTCCGAGGCTTTCAAGATCATGGAGAATGTCCGTAAAGGTAAAGTGGCCAAGCATAAAGTTGATGATAAATGGGAAGTATGGAAAGAAGATATGAGAGCATGCAATGTTCCCGAATGGTACATATGGTCATGCGAACAGATCCAGTACATGTTCCCTAAAGCTCATGCGGCCGCTTACGTTACAATGGGCTGGAGAGTAGGATATTACAAGGTTTATTATCCGCTGGCATATTACGCTGCATATTTTTCCATTCGTGCAACCAAATTTTCATATGATCTGATGTGTAAAGGTCTTGATAATCTAAGACAGCAGATGCTCATATACAAGAGTTCTCCGAAACTTTCCAAATCAGAAGAAGACACTTTGGATGACATGAGACTTGTAGAAGAATTCTATGTAAGAGGGTTTGAATTTATGCCTATCGATCTTAAATTTGTTAAGCCCGACAAGTTCCAGATCATTGACGGAAAACTCATGCCTTCGCTTAAGAGTATTGAAGGTATTGCCGACACAGCAGCTAAGAATATTGTTGAAGGATGCAAGAATGCAACATTTACTTCGATATCGGATCTGCAGAAGAAGTGTAAGATCGGAGAATCGGTTGTAGATAAACTTGTGGCACTTGATATTGTTAAAGGTTTGCCCAAGACAGATCAACTTTCGATTTTTGATATCGTATAGTGTTAATTATCCCGAAAAAGTGAATTATGACAGGTTAATATATACCCTTTGATTATTGATAGTGGCCTTATTTTTTGTTATAATTTTCTCAATCAAAAAGGAGGTAAAAAAAATGCCATTACAAACTATCATATGTGTTGCGTTGGTTGCATTACTGATTTTCTTCGCTTTAATAGTTTTAGTCGTAATATCCGGCTATGTTAAAGCTCCGCCTGATACAGCCTATATCATTTCAGGTTTCAAAAAAGAGCCTAAGGTTTTAATAGGTCGTGCAGGAATCAAGCTTCCTTTCCTTGAAAGAAAGGATATGCTTCTTGTAAAGCAGATGTCCATCGATATTAAGACTAACGGTTACATACCTACGCTCGACTTCATCGGTGTTGACATTGATGCCATTGCTAAAGTCCGTATCATGACAGATGATAAAGGTATCAAATTAGCAATGAAGAACTTCCTTAACATGAACGAGAAACAGATTGCAGAAGCACTTACCGATTCACTTCAAGGTAACATGCGTGAGATCATCGGTACCGTTTCACTTAAGGAACTTTGTAACGACCGTAAAAAATTCGGTGATGAGGTTCAGACCAAAGCTCAGATCGACATGAACAACCTCGGTATCGAGATCATTTCATGTAACATCCAGAGAATCGAAGATAAGAACGACCT
>CACZOG010000159.1 GCA_902782715.1 uncultured Lachnospiraceae bacterium
CTCTTTTATTCTTTTTAAATCCTCTTTGGGATTCTTCATTGCCTCAACGTGAACCGTAAGTATCTCGGCACCCGCTTCTTTGAATTTCTCGAAATAGCGCGCGGGATCAACGATCATAAGATGAACATCAAGCTTAAGATTTGTCTTTCCTTTGATGCATTTAAGTACGGGGATTCCGAAAGATATGTTCCTTACGAACATTCCGTCCATTACATCGAAATGAAGGTATTGTGCACCTGCAGATTCGACTGCTTTTATTTCTTTTTCCAAGTTCATGAAGTCGGCAGAGAGTATCGACGGAGCAAGAATATAATTCATGTGAATTTACACCTCATCAGTCAGCTGCGCTGACAGCTTCCCCTCCAGGGGAAGCCTAGTATTTATAGTTATTTTTGATTTCAGAAAGGATTTTTAAATAGTTTTCGTAACGTTCTTTGGAGACGAGGCCTTCTTCTACGGCTTTCTTGACAGCACAGTCGGGTTCCTTGTCATGAAGGCATGCATTGAAACGACATTTCTGTACGAAAGGTGCAAATTCGGGATAATAATCCGAAGCACGTTCCTGTTCATGAAGCGTAGGCAGATAAAAAGAAGAAAAGCCCGGCGTATCCAGTATGAAGGAATCCACGCCGTCCACGTCGAATTCGAACATCTCCGTATGACGCGTTGTGTGTTTGCCACGCTGAGTCTTCCTGGATATATCTCCGGTTTCCATGATGTCTTTGCCGACTATCGCATTTATTAATGTCGATTTGCCGACGCCGCTCGGTCCTGCCACTGCAGTGGTCTTGCCTTTTAAAAGTTCTTTTACGGTATCTATGTTTATCTTTTCTTTGGCACTGGTAAAGATCAAGGGCGCATCAATGCCCTTATAGATATCTTTTACATCTTCTTTTAAATCCGCATCCAGATCCTCTTTGTTAAAAACAAGGATCGGATTTAATTTCTCATGCATTATGAAGAATAAGAATTTATCCAGAAGATAGAAATTGGGCTTCGGATTAGAAAGCGCGAATATAACCATCATCTGATCGACATTGCTGACCGCGGGACGGATAAGCTCATTGCTTCTCGGTAAGATCCCCGTGACGTTTCCTTCGTATTTGTCTTCGTCGGTCACGTCAAATTTGCAATTGTCTCCCACAAGGGGTTTGATCTTCTTGTCGCGAAGGATCCCCTTGGCACGACAGGTATATATGCAAGCGTTTTCAAAGGAATACACATAGTAAAAACCTGATATTCCCTTAATGATTTTACCCTTCATCTATTCAAATTCCACTTCAACGGTGTCGGTCTTGGTTCCGGGAACTATCTGTACTACGACATTTCCGTTATCATCAACGCCCTGTTCTTCTCTGCTTACCGAATATGTAACTTCAAGGATACCCTTTGATACGCCATATATCTGAGTAAGGTCGATGTGATAAGGGAATACGGGATTATATGCATTGAAAAGTTCCGTTCCGTCTAACGTTCTTACTATAATGGTTGCCTCTCCGCCGTTATATTCCGCGGGTTCCTGAACCATGTAATCAAACGAATAATATCTGGGCTCGGGTCCGAGACTCTTAACCAAAGATACTTCGGAGCCTTCCTTAACAACACTTCCGACCGTATAACTCTGTGAGCATATAAGGCCTTTTTCAACAGTATCGGAATAATCTTCTCTAACACCTGATACAGTCATGCCGATCTCTTCAACCGTTCTTCTGGCTTCTTCTTCGGACATGCCTGTAAGGTCGGGCATTTTAACTTTCTCTTTGGAAGAACCGTCACTTATTACGATCTTAACGGGAACATCATAACTTCCCGCTGAACCGCCTTCGGGTGACTGTGATACTACGTTTCCTTTGACAACGGTCTCGCTCTTCTCAGTTGATTTCTCAACCTTGAAACCGCCGCTTTCGAGTTTGGCAGTAGCTTCAGCTTCGCTCATTCCCGTAACATCGGGAACAAGTATTGCATCCTTTGGCATGCTAATGAAGATGGTGACTTTGCTTCCTTCTTCAACCTGATTGCCTGCTGCAGGTTCCGTTCTTACGACTCTGTTGGCTGCCACATCACCGGATTCTTCGAATTCGGTAACGACAACGAATTTATGACTCTCCAGATATTTCTGGGCTTCCGTTGCATTCATATTGGTTACGGGAGGAATGCTTACGAACTGAGGCTTCTCCTCTCTTTCACCGAATATTCCGATCGCATTGCCGAGAAGGATAAGGAAAAGGATTCCTATCGCTACGGCAAATCCGACAATAAAAAATGTTTTGATCCTTTCCGCACTCTTCGAGACGGTTTTCTTCTTTCTGTTATTCTGGTTATTGCGATTCTGAGAATTCTGCGGCTTGCGGTTATTCTGAGAATTGTTCTGCTGCTTATTAGAATTCGTTTTAACAGGCGGCTTGTTCTGATTCTGAGGTTTGGGCTGCGGTTTGGGCTGAGTTTTAGGCTGGGGCTTGGGCTGCGGCTTTCTTACCTGATCGTCATCTTCCGTATTCTTTACGTTTCTCGGAAGTTCGAGATCGTTCTTTCTCTGTCTGTTAACACGAACAAGATTTTCCTTCTGATTGGTTACATCAGGTTCATCTTCTATATTTGAATGTGCCTTGTATATAGGCTTAAGATTCGTCTTGGTAACGGAATTCTTTTCGAATGTATCGATCTTAACAAAGTTTTCGTCGGGAGAAATATACGCCTTTTTAAGATCCTCGATAACCTCGCTCATCTTCTGATATCTGCGGTCGGGGCTCTTCTGCGTACATTTAAGGATTATCTGTTCGATACTGATAGGAATATCCTCTACGTACTGACGAGGCGAGGGCATTTCTTCCTGAATATGCTTAATGGCAATGGCTACCGTGGTATCCCCGTTAAAAGGAACTCTGCCCGTAACCATTTCAAACAATGTGATACCCAAAGAATAGATATCACTCTTTTCATCGGAAAAACCGCCTCTTGCCTGTTCGGGAGAGGTATAATGAACGCTTCCCATTACATTGCTGGAAATCGTATTTGATGTCGTTGTTTTGGCAATACCGAAGTCGGTAACTTTTACTTTGCCGTCTTTTGAGATGATGACGTTCTGAGGCTTAATGTCTCTGTGGATGATTCCGTTGTTGTGAGCTGCTTCGATACCCGAAGCGATAGGAATCGCGATACTGATGCATTCGCTGATGTTGAGTCTGCTCTTCTTCTCGATATACTGCTTAAGAGTATATCCGTCGACAAGCTCCATGACTATGTAAGAAATGCCGCTGTCCTCTCCTACATCGTAAACCGTAACGATATTGGGATGCATGAGATTGGCCGCAGCTTCTGCCTCACGTCTGAATTTGGCTACAAATTCACGGTTCTCGGCGAATTCCTGCTTTAAAACCTTAACTGCAACATTTCTGTTTAATTTATTATCTTTTGCTCTGTAAACATCTGACATTCCACCGGTGCCGATCAATTCCTGTATCTCATATCGGCCGCCGATGACCATACCAATCTTTACCATATAAACCTCATTCCTATTGCTCGTATCCTATCAATACTACGGATATATTATCGCTGCCACCGTTATTGTTGGCCTGCGCTATGAGCGCCGTGGCAGCTTCCTCAAGATTCTCCTTAGACCTTATCGTCTCAAGGATATCTTTATCTTCGATCATATTGCTGAGTCCGTCAGAACACATAAGGATGATATCCTTATCTTTAAGCGGTACTTCAAAGAAATCAATATTTACGTTGCCTGTTGCACCAATTGCTCTCGTAATAATGTTTTTATCGGGGTGATTCCTTGCGCTTACACGATCTATTCCGCCCATGCGTACCATCTCTTCAACCAGTGAATGATCTCTTGTTATCTGAGTGATGGCATCATCGTCGGAAATGATATAAAGACGTGAATCGCCCACATTGGCAACGGTAAGAACATCTTTGGAGATCGTTGCGAGTACAGCCGTAGTACCCATTCCGACCATGTTGACGTCTTCCATTGCTTTTCTTCTTATTCTTGTATTAGCCTCGTTAATGGCATCCGAAATGGCGGTGATCATCTTCTTTCCGCGGCTTTTGGAACACATTTCGATAATGGTCTCCACTGCGCACTTCGAAGCATAGTCCCCCGCTTTGTGTCCGCCCATTCCGTCCGCAACCAGAAAAAGATTATCCAGTGCGCCGAGCGGATAAACAGAAGTAAATACAAAATCCTGATTCAATTGTCTGAGTTTACCAATATCGGTTTTGGATACAGCCTGTATCACTTCTGAACCCCCGAGGTTTCTTCATTGTGCGTACGTCTTAACTGACCGCAGGCACCGTCGATATCCCGACCCATTTCCCTTCTAATAGTAACATTTATGCCGTTTTTTTCAAGTTTATTTTGAAATGCGAAGATTCTGGCTTTGTCCGATCTTTTGTAATCTCGTTCTTTTACGGGATTTACCGGAATCAGATTGACATGACCGTTGTGGCCTTTAAGGAGTCTGATCAATTCCTCAGCCTCTTTGTCGTTATCGTTAACGCCCGAAACAAGCGCATATTCGAAGCTGATCCTTCTCTTCGTCTTCTCAAAATAATAATCGCAGGCCGCCAGGCATTCCTCTACCGAGTAACTCTTGGCGATCGGCATAAGTTCTCTTCTTTTCTCATCATTTGGCGCATGTAACGAAAGCGCCAGTGTTATCTGCAGATTTTCATCTGCCAGTTTTTTAATGCCGGGCACAATCCCACAAGTTGATACTGTAACATTTCTTTGTGAAATATTCAAGCCTTCTTCACAAGTTAAAAGTTTAACAAACTTTACCACATTGTCGTAATTGTCCATGGGTTCGCCCATTCCCATCACTACAACGTTTGATACTCTCTCGCCCGTGATCCTTGTGATCTCGTATATCTGCTCAAGCATTTCGGCGGATGAAAGACTTCTTACCAGTCCGTCGATGGTCGATGCACAGAATCTGCAGCCCATTCGGCATCCTATCTGTGATGAGATGCATACGGAATTGCCGTGATGATACTGCATCCATACGCTCTCTATATAATTACCGTCCGAAGTCTCGAATAAGAACTTCTTCGTCGAATCTATCTTTGATTCGCTGACTCTTACGGTTTTAAGC
>CACZOG010000160.1 GCA_902782715.1 uncultured Lachnospiraceae bacterium
TACGAGAGGACGAAAGATGAAGGGAATTATACTTGCCGGCGGTTCGGGAACAAGACTTTACCCGCTTACAAAAGCCATATCAAAACAGATCATGCCTGTTTACGACAAACCCATGATCTACTATCCGTTGTCAATTCTGATGCTTGCGGGGATAAGGGACATTCTTATCATATCTACTCCGAGGGATCTTCCCGTTTTTGAAGATCTTTTTAAGGACGGTTCGCAGCTTGGATTAAGAATGAGCTATGCCGTACAGGATTATCCCAGAGGACTGGCTGATGCTTTTATAATCGGCGAGGAATTCATCGGCGGCGATTCTGTTGCACTGATCCTCGGGGACAATATTTTCTACGGACAGAGTTTCTCAAAGGTATTAAAAAATGTTGCATCCAGAGAGGACGGTGCGACAATATTCGGATACTACGTAAGAGACCCCAGAGAATACGGTGTCGTTGAATTTGATGAAAACGGCAGGGCTCTTTCGATAGAAGAAAAGCCGGAGAAACCCAAGAGCAATTATGCGGTTCCCGGTCTGTATTTCTACGACAACGATGTTGTTGAAATAGCCAAGAACGTTAAGCCCTCCGCGAGAGGTGAAATAGAGATAACAAGTGTTAACATGGAATATTTAAACAGGGGCAAGCTTCGTGTCGAAACTCTCGGAAGAGGTTTCGCATGGCTGGATACCGGAAATCATGATGCTTTACTGGATGCGGCAGATTTCGTTGCGGCTTTCCAGAAAAGACAGGGCCTTTATATTTCATGTATCGAGGAAATAGCTTTCAAGAGCGGATTCATTAACAGAGAACAGCTTTTAAGTCTTGCCGAGCCGCTTATGAAAACGGCGTACGGCCAGTATCTGGTTGAAGTTGCAAACGGTTTGTAAAGAATGAACAAAAAACTGCTTTTAATATCGATAACGGCTTCTTCTTTATGTCTTTTACTGGTGCTTGTTGTCGTGCTTCTTGTCAATAAAGATGCGACCAAACCGAATGTGTCCAATAAACCGGACACGTCGAATGTTTCGGTATCATCATCGAACCGGGAAGAAGTATATACGGACAGCAAATCATTTTTAAATGACGAAACCTTTTTGGACGAAGAACAGCCCGCGTTGAAACCCAAAGACGAACAAAAGAAAAAAGAAGTTAAACTTCTTGTAAGTTCCGTATCAAAGGATATCCGTGTTACCGTAACCGACAAGTACGGAAACAAAGTTAAAGGCGTGCCTTTTTACATCGAAGTGGAAGATGTCGGAGAATACAAGGATCTGGATAAGGACGGATATATTTATATCGCCGGCATCAAACCCGGAACTTATGAAGTATCTCTTGCCGACAACGACAATTATTCGTGCAAAGATAGCGTTGATATCGAAGTGTTCGAAACGGTTCAGTATGAACCGCTTGAAGATATCAGATATTCGATCGTTCAGGAAAAAGACATAAATGTCGAAGAGGAAGACAGCAGGGTTGACGAAGTATACAAAGACGATACCGAGAACACTTCGTTTGCGGAGAATTCCGACGGAGTCGAAGTCGGAATAGACGTATCGGCATGGCAGAAGGAGATTGACTGGGAAAAGGTTAAGGCTTCGGGAGTCGAATTTGTGATCATCCGATGCGGATACAGGGGAGCCAAGACCGGTGCGCTTGTTGAGGATTCGTATTTTTACAAGAATCTTATGGGCGCCAAGGAAGCCGGCGTAAAAGTCGGAGTGTATTTCTTTACACAGGCGATAACCGAGACCGAAGCGGTAGAGGAAGCAAGTATGGTGCTTGCTCTTTTAGGAGATACCGAGACCGAATATCCTATCTTTATCGATACGGAGAATACGAACGGAAGAGCGGACAGTCTTGATAAAGGCACGAGAACCGAAGTCTGTGATGCGTTCTGCAAAACCATTGAGAAGTCCGGAAGAAAAGCCGGGATCTACGCATCCAGAAACTGGTTTAATACCAAACTTAACGATGATAAATTGTCGGACCATTTAAGATGGGTTGCCGAGTATGCATCAACAACCGCTTATGCCAGGAGATATGAAATGTGGCAGTATACTTCAAGCGGCAAAGTTGACGGGATCAACGGAAGAGTTGATCTTGATATAAGTTATCTTAAATAAATATAAAATACACGGATCAGGAGAAAGAAATGGGAAAATTCAGTGTTCAAACATGTGAGATCGAAGGACTTAAGGTTATCACACCCACAGCGTTCGGAGATCAAAGGGGATATTTTATGGAATCGTATCAGGCGAACGATTTCAAAGAACTCGGAATTGATTCGGTATTTGTTCAGGACAATCAGTCCTCGTCGACAAAGGGTGTTTTAAGAGGTATGCACTACCAGATAAACTTCCCTCAGGATAAACTCGTAAGAGTTATTTCGGGAGAGGTTTACGATGCAGTTGTCGATTTAAGGAAAGGTTCTCCTACTTACGGAAAGAGCTTCGGAGTTGTTCTTTCCGCAGAAAACAAAAAACAGCTTTTTATACCCAAAGGCTTTGCACACGGCTTTTTGGTCCTTTCGGATTACGCGGAATTCTTTTACAAGGTCAGTGATTTTTATCACCCCAATGACGAGGGCGGTCTTTTATGGAACGATCCCGATGTCGCAATTGACTGGCCCGTAAAGGATGAGAATCAGTTAAACATTATCGAAAGAGACAGAAATTGGCCAAGACTCTCTGAGCTTGACAGATAAGGAGGTCGCATGAGTCAGGGATTTAAGAAAAGCCTGCAGAATGCAATGCTTTTGCCCCGCAAGAGCAAATACGAAAAAGATTACCGCCGTCTGATAAAAGAATATGAGGAACGTGCGGAAAAGATTGAGGCATATGTTAATTCGCAGGAAATCAAAGCGGAAACATCCAAGAAAGTTACGGGAATAGAAATTGATGAGATAATCGCAAATCTTTCTTCAGGCGCTTCGTATGATAACGCCCGCTTTTATTTTGTGTACGATAAAAGAATGGGTACGCCGAGAAGCCAGAGCACGAGAATAATCTATGAATTCTTAAAAGACAATCCCCGTGCACAGTTCGTTTACGGAGATGAGGATTACTGCGGAGTTTCAAATATCTTACCCGAAGAACAGAAATACAAATCACCCAGAGCATTCAGATTCTATAAGCCGGTATTCAGTCCGGAGACGCTTGCTTCTTTTGATTACATCAATGCATTTGCCGTCAAAGGAAAGATTCTTAACAATGCGATCACGAGAGCGGATTTAAGCAATCCCGAAACCGCAATGTATGAACTTACGATAGAGATCTGTTCCGAAATAAAGAATCTCGGAAAGAGCGATACGATCTGCCACATACCTGCGGTTTTCGTGACCAGGGAGATCAAGGTATATCCTGAAGTATTCGAGGAGATCGCAAAGAACGGAAAATGCGTGGAGGCATTAAGAGAAGACTTCGAACAAAGACCTCTTCTTTTCTCGCAGCCTGAGTACGGATATTTAAGAGAAAAGGCGATGAGCAGACTTCAGCTTCAGGCAAGAAACGAGAATCCGTCGGTTTCAATCATCATTCCTTCAAAGGACAATCCGGAAATGCTTCTTAACCTGGTTCAGAGCATGAACCTTGAAGCATACGACAATGTAGAACTTATTGTGGTTGATAACGGTTCATCCGAAGAAGCAAAGAAGCAGATCGAAGATTATCTTATTAACTGCAATTTCGTATACAGATACATCTATGAAGAATTCGAATTCAATTATTCGAAGATGAATAACTTAGGCGCCGAGAGAGCCAAAGGTGAAGTTCTTATCCTTTTAAACGACGACATCGAATGCGCAGACGGAAGTTTTATCATGAGAATGGCATCCGAAGCAACCGTTGAAGGCGTGGGCTGCGTAGGCTGCAAACTCCTTTATCCCGACGGAAAGATCCAGCATGTCGGAATCGTCGGCGGCTTTGACGGACCCGCGCATCTTTTCATGGGAGAAGATGATACGAAGAAACTCGGACAGGGCGAGAATCTTGTAAACAGAAACGTGCTTGCCGTAACCGGAGCCTGCCTTGCCGTAAAGAAAGAATTATATGATAAAGTCGGCGGCCTCTGTGAGGATCTGAAGGTCGGATACAATGATGTCGATCTTTGCATGAATCTTTATGAAGAAGGTTACAGAAATGTTCTTTTAAACGATGTTGTTTTGATCCACCATGAATCGGCAAGCCGCGGAGTTGACGCGAAGAGCAGGTTCAAATCGCAGAGACTCATGGAAGAAAAACAGATATTAAAAGAACGTCATCCCGAGCTTATGAAGGAAGATCCGTATCTCGGCGGATGCGAAGACGTAAGACTTGAGTTCGTCGAAAAGAATCAGACGACGGAGATCAACACCGAGGGTAAATTCGGCGAGAGAACTTCAAACGATGATGAAGGATGGATATATTCTTCTTTCGAAAAAATGGATGTTTTGAACATAAACGACAAAAAGGCGGTTGCCACCAAGGGCTTTGCCGTTGTTCCGGGCATGGACAACATGCGTTTTGATTTTGAGATGATATTCGAAAAAGACGGAAAACAGTTTATTGTACCGACTCAAAGAAGCTTAAGGACCGATCTTGCCGGCAGATTTAAATCAACGCCGAATACGGAACTCTGCGGTTTCAATGTTTGTTTTGATGCAAGCGAACTTGAAAGCGGAACATATGCGGTTAAGATGTATGCGAAAGATCACGGAAACGTGAGAGAATTAATTACCGATACGGACAAAACTATTGAGATTTGATCAGGAAGACAGAATGGATAACGGTGAACAGATAGAACAACTGAAGAAAGAACTCGAAGAAGCCA
>CACZOG010000161.1 GCA_902782715.1 uncultured Lachnospiraceae bacterium
AAATCGGCAGTCTACAATCTTATTCACATTCGAAGAATACGAAGCGATCTGGATGGCTTAAGAGGCCAGATGGGCGAAGTCATTAGACAGAATGACGAATTAAGAAAAGAGAACGAGAGGATCAAAACAAGGATCGCTCAGCTTGAGGAGAATCAGAAAAAGATCGAGCAGATTGAAGAGACACATGAAAGAATAATTAAACTTGAACAGGAGTTAAGAGTGGGAGAAAGGCTTGCTTCGGCAGAAGGAAGACTTCAGCATGTTGAGAATGAGATAGGCAGAATCAACAATTGCGATTTCAATCGTGATTTCCATAAGAAACTTAATTTCCTATCAAGCGCACTTCCTACGATATGGGGAGATGAATCAAAGATAAGTATCGATCCTCTGGCAGCGGTTGATACATGTTTCTTTAATGCCAACTCCGGAAACATAACCATAGGTGCGTATACTTTTGCAGGTTCGAACGTCAGCCTTCTTGCAGGATCGCATGATAAGAATCTTACAGGACTCTTAAGAAGAGATATTGAGATAAAAGAAGGATGCGACATAACGATCGGTAAAGGCGTATGGCTCGGCTCCAACAGCACGATCCTCGGACCGGCAACAATTGAGGATGATGCTGTCATTGCGGCAGGAGCGGTAGTAACACCCGGCACGCGTGTTCCAAAGGGTGCGATCTATGGCGGTATTCCCGCTAAAATGATAAGCGACGGCAAATTGTCCGATGAAGAGAAAAACAACGCGATCAAGGCGGCTTTTGAGAGAAATAACGGCATTCTCTTTGCCGAAGGCTGGACAGATAAAAGGATCATGATGTTTGAAGGTACAAACATCGATGCACATTTCTTAACAGGGCAGAAAGGCATCATATATTTAAGAGAAGGAAAATATAAATTTAAATATTCGCGTTCCGAAAAAGAAGCAGGAAAGCTTATCGTCAACACGGGGAAAGATGAGAAAACTTTTGACATTGCAGACAAAGAAGGAACGTTCGAACTGGATATCAAACAATCTTCAGAGAATGCAAAAGACTGGTGCGAAGCAGTTATCAGGCTTGAAAACTCTGAAGAGAATTTCGGAATAAATATTGGAGTGTAAGGGAATAAAAAAGACATGAGATTTATTCAAATGCATGAGATGGTATCAAAACATGATGCCGTCGGAAACGATATAGAACTGATTGGCAAAATGCTTGAGAAGAACCATGAAAGTTATGTTTTTACATATCTCGGGTTAAACAAGAATGTCAATTACATCGATGAAGAAACGTTTGATTTGATGATCGAAGATGAGAATACCGTAGTTATTTATCATCACAGTATTTACTGGGAAAAAGGCTACGAGAAACTCAAGAAGGTTAAGGGAAAGATCATTTTCAAATACCACAATATCACGCCTCCCGAATTTTTCGAATCATACAATCTGAAACTCTTCCGTCTTTGCAAGAAAGGAAGAGCGCAGACATTACAGTTCATCAAAGATTTTCCCGATGCATACTGGCTTGCCGATTCCGAGTACAATGCGAGCGAACTGATCGGTGCGCCTAAAGAGAGAGTCGGAATCTGTGCTCCTTTTAACAAACTGGAGAAATGGAACGATACAGAAGCGGATCAGGATATTGTCAATGAGATAAAGAACAGCGGAAAGATTAATGTTCTTTTTGTCGGAAGAGTGGTTCCCAATAAGGGGCATAAGATGCTTCTTGAGATATTGCGGATCTTCTGCAGCTGTTATGACAAGAATATCAAATTAAGAATCGTCGGCAAATTTGATCTAAGCATTGAGAACTACAATAATATCGTTCAGCAGACCATTAAGGATTATGAGCTTGAAAACAACATAGAGTTCATCGGTGAAGTTACCGATGAATCACTCAAGGCATATTATACCGCAAGTGATGTTATGCTTATCTGCAGTGACCATGAAGGATACTGCGTTCCCGTTATCGAAGCACAGTATTTCGGACTTCCGATCATTGCTCTCGGTAAATGTGCGGTTACGGAAACCATCGGAAAAGACCAGCTTGTTTTTGATACTGACGAATACCGTTATGCGGCTGCAATAAAGATGATCTCCGAGAATGAAGAATACAAAGAGTATCTTCGTGAAAAAGGAATGGAAAACTTTAAGAACAGATTCTCTTACGAAAAGATAGAAGAATGTTTTAAGAAAGAATTATCCGGATGGAATTTTCAGGTATAAAAATTTCAATTATAAAAGCGGCGGTAATCGGAGTTGTTACATACTTTTTTATGTACATCCTTGTTTCCGCTGCTCTGTTTTGGTTTGACGGTTTTTCAACCGCCAAAGCTTTTTTGATTTCACTCGTATTATTCGTGATAGCGGTAAGGGTGATCACCAATGAAACAAGACATAGGATAACGTTAAAAAATCTCGTACCGGGTTTAAAAGAAACTTTGTTTTTCGTCGGAATAACGGCAGCAGTCATCATCCTTTCGGGCACTAAATTCGGTTTCTTCGGAATGGGACAGGATCAGGGGGTATATCAGACCAAAGCGATCGAACTGATTTTTGATAACAACACCAATGAACTGGATTTTGATTATGCCGTAAATAATCTGGACGATCCGGAAGAATTCGGTTATTTCAGAGATGTGGTCAAGTGTCTTCAGGGATATTATCTTGTCAGTCAGGATGAGCCTTTTTCTGCCGATGACAATGCCGGCGGAGAAAGCGGATTGCGTGGAGTATATCATGGTCTTCCTACATGGCCAGCCATAATGGCATTGTTTGGCAAATTGTTTGGAATGAGTCATATGCAGGACTGCCAGACGCTTTTCCTTATCTGCTTTTTAATGATCGCATTTTATATTCTTGAGAACTTTAGGATAAAGACTGCCTGTGAGGCTGCATTTATAGCGATACTTGCAACATCTCCCCAGATGATATGGGTATCAAAGTCGGCACTTACGGAAATGTTCTTAACAGTTATATTTGCTGCGTTCATTTATCTGGCATGTCATGAAAACAAGGATATCAGACTGTTCATGTGGATACCTGTTGCGGTATTTTCTTTTTACCATGTATCCGTATACACAATGATGCCTGTATTTATGATCATCGCCTGGATCAATCTTTTGGCAGATAAAAGAAAAAGGGCTGTTATAGTGCCCTTTATGATGCTTATAACTTATTACGCCGGATTTCTGTTTTCGATCAGATTATCAACTTTATATACTGCTTTTAACTATATCAATCCCATACAGAAGTTTATCAAATCGATCGAAATTGAAAATATCTTCGATAAAGAACTGACGATCATTGTATCGGCTGTTGTATCAGCCTGTATTTTGATCACTGTCATCTTAGCCGTACTTATCAGATCGGTGAAGTTTAATTCGCTGATCGGCAAAACAGAAGGAAAGACCGGAATGATCCTGAAAGCTGTTTTCCTTATAGTGATCGCAGGTGCGGTTTATAAATATTTTGACCTAAATTCGGGATTTAAATTTAATCCGAATACCAATATTGTTGCCATGTCACTGGCATGCGGACTGATCACGATATTACTGGCATTCATAGGTATAGTCTTAATAAAACATAAGGCGATCCGCGGAATACCGATGTCGACGATAGCCGTTATTTTTGCTTATATCATGGTCTGGGCGATATTATTCAGACCGAAGACCGCTTACTTTTACTATTACGGAAGATACAATGTTCCGTTCCTGATCGTTCCGGCGGTATTTGTATGTGTGATTTACAAAGAGATCAAGAAGATTGACTGGATGCCGGTCATCTGTGCTGCGGCAGTTATTGCATATCTGGATTATGATGTTATTATGATTCAGACTCCGGATGACACCAATGTTGAGTGGAAAGTGGTCGAAACGGAACTGGCGGAAGAAAGACCGCCCAACAGCGCGATCGTTCTTAACAGCAATTATCGTACGCTTATAGAATGGATGCTCATCCTTAAAGCTTCGGGTGCTGATGTATATCCGCTTTACGGAGATCTGGACAAGCAGACAGACAGCCTTCTTGAAAAATATGACAATATTTATTTCATGAACGAAAGTTCAGAGGAAATAAAAATAAAAGATTACACCAAAAAGAGATTTGAAAAGGAATATTCTTACTATTTTACTCACAGCGAGGATACCGTAAATAAAACAAATACATGGATAGGATATCCCAGAAGTTTTTACAGTGAGGAAGAAGAACTGAGTGTGTATCTTTTAAAATGATCTAAGTAATAGTTTATTACGGGACAGGACAACAGAGTGACAAAAACGTAATGTTTGATTTTATTGTGATAAAATGCTAAAATAAAATGATTTATTGTGGCTAAAGGGAGTGTAATATGAAATTAATAATTCAGATTCCATGTTATAACGAAGCTGAAACTTTGGAGATAACTTTAAACGATCTTCCAAAGCACATTGATGGAATAGACGAGATAGAATACCTAATTATTAACGACGGAAGTAAGGATAATACGGTTGAAGTCGCTAAAAACTGGGGTGTTAATCATGTTGTAAGCTTTAAGAAGAATAAAGGGCTTGCAAAGGGATTCATGGCAGGTATTGATGCCTGCTTGATGAATGGTGCGGATATCATTGTAAATACCGATGCGGATAACCAGTATTGCGGAGATGATATCGAGACTATCGTCCGTCCTATTCTTGATGGTAAAGCTGATATTGTCATCGGCGAAAGACCTATTGATCAGACAGAGCATTTTTCGTGGCTTAAAAAGAAACTTCAGCATTTCGGAAGCTGGGTAGTTCGTAAAGCTTCGGGAACAAAGATACCTGATGCTCCCTCAGGATTCAGAGCATACAGCAGGGAAGCTGCACTTCAGCTTAACCTGGTAAATGAATATACATACACACTTGAACAGATAGTTCAGGCCGGCAGAACAGGCATTCCCATTATGTCGGTTCCCATTAAGACAAACGGAGAATTAAGACCTTCAAGATTATTCCACAGCATGTTTGGATATATCAAGAAATCCATGGTTACCATCGTAAGAGCATATCTTATGTATAAACCCATGAGATTCTTCACTTTCCTTGGAATCCTGCCTTTTACCATCGGATTTGCGATCGGATTAAGATATATAGTTCGTTTGTTTATGGGCATAGCATCAGGAAACGTTCAGTCTCTGATCCTCTGCAGCCTTCTTATCATGATCGCAGTTATGATCTGGGTTCTTGGAATGATGGCAGATGTTATATCTGCTAACAGAAAAATATCCCAGGAAGTTCAAAGAAGAGCGAGAGATATCGATTACAGACTTGCCTGGATAGAGAAAAGTTTAAAAGAATCTGATAAATCAGATAAAAAAACCGATCAATAAAGTGGAACACTATGAAAAGACTTTTAATAACCGGCTCCACATTCCCCAGATGGGAGGGTGACAGTGAGCCCAGGTTTATTTTGGACTATGCGAAGGCAATGAGCGAATACTATGACGTTACAGTCATGGTGCCTGCATTTCCCGGTGCAAAGAAGCGGGAAGTACTGGATGGCATAAAAGTTATTCGTTATCATTATTTTCCTATTCATAAATTTGAAACATTGTGTTACCCGGGAGCGATTGCCGCAAGAATTAAACAGAAAAAAATACGTATAATCTTAGTACCTTTTCTGTTTATTTCTTTATTTTTTGCGTTGATCAAAGTAAAAAAACAGACAGATTTTGTGCATGCACACTGGCTGATCCCTCAGGGTATCGTTCAAAGCATGCTCAAGAAACCGTATATAGTTACGGGCCATGGCGGTGACGTTACCAGTTTAAATAAAGGCTTTATAAAGAAACTTAAAAAGAAATGCATTGAAAAGGCCGTAGCCGTTACATGTGTATCGAAATACTTAAAGACGGAGATCGAAAAGATCTCGCCCGACACTCAGGTAAAGGTATTATCCATGGGTGTTGACTTAAGTAATTTCGGCAGGGAAAACCGAAAAGAAAACTTCTTTAACCAGGAAGATAAAAAAGTTGTTCTCTTTGTCGGCAGGCTTGCAGAGAAGAAAGGTGTCAGATATTTAATAGAAGCAATGAATGACATCGAAAATGCAAAGCTTGTTATTGCCGGCGACGGAACATTAAGACAGGAACTTGAAGAACTTGCAAAAACGGTAAACGCAGATATAGAATTTATTGGCAGCGTAACACATAATCAGTTGAAAACGATCTATGCTTCTGCGGATGTTTTTGTTATGCCGTCCGTTACCGGAAAAGACGGAGATATTGAAGGACTTGGCCTTGTTATGCTGGAAGCCATGAGTTCGGGACTTCCGGTGGTTGCAAGCAGATCGGGCGGAATTACCGATGTTATCATAGACGGAGAAAACGGTCTCCTTTGTGAAGAAAAGAATTCACGCGAATTATCCCTGAAAATAAGTCAGTTGTTAAATGATTCGGATCTTAATGAAAGAATTGCAAAAGCAGGATTTGAAACAGCGCAGAGATATGACTATAAGGAAATAGCAAAGGCATACAAAGAACTGATTGATAAAGTGGGAGACAATGATTAAATTGTGATCCGGAGTTGGAAATGAATTATATACCGATAGCGTTTATTGCCGATTATAACTTTTTTTTACCCACTGTGGTGGCGATAACGTCACTTCTGGAATCGAAAAACAAATCTACAGATTATATGATCTATCTGATCAATATCGGCTTTTTAGACACTCAGAGAAAGATGATCGAAGAGCTGTCAGAGAAATACTCGACTCCAATCAAACTTGTTGATATTAAAGATGATTATATAAGCAAAACATATCCTTTTTTGAACGAACACAACTGCAGTGCTTCTCCTGCGGCATTACTTAAATTTGATCTGGCTAATCTGTGTGCCCCTGAAGACTGTGTTCTTTATCTTGACGGAGACATAATAGTCAAAGGTGATCTTGGAGAGTTGAAGTCCATCGCTTTGACAGATGATAAATATGTTTATGCCGTACATGACACAGGTGCTCTGTACAGCAGGAACCTTATTGAACAGAATATAGACAACTATTTCAATTCCGGCGTAATGCTGTTGAATTTAAAAGCCATCAGACAAAACGATATATCAAGAAAATTAGTGGAAGCAAAAATGAATTCTCAGGATGTTTCCCTGATGGATCAGAACATTTTCAATAAAGTATTTTATGAGAATAAGGGATTTCTTCCTCATTCTTTTAATGTTCTGTATGTGAATCTGATCAGAGCTACATATTTCTACGGACTGAAGATCGAAAAAGTCAATGAGATGACGGGAACAGATTATTCCGACTGGAATGACATGTTTGAAAAAGCGGTCATTGTTCATTATTCTTCTTTTGACAAGCCCTGGAAATATTCCGATGTTACGGCGGTTGAATTATGGGATAAATATTTTAAATTGTCTCCGGTATCGGCTGAGCAGCTGAAAAGAAAGAAAATCCATAATGATTTTATCAATAAATTACGAAAGCATAAATTAACAGGCTTGTTGGGATCTTTTATATGGGAAACGGAAACAAAAGGGTTAAGGAAAGCGCTTATCGATGCAAAAAGATACATTATCAAGTGACAACATTCAAAATGTTGAAACAGCTGATAAAAAAAAGATAAATATAAATGATATCTGGTGCGTTTTGATCGTCTTTGCCGTTACTGTTCTTCTTGAATTCATCATGTGCCAGAAAACTTATATGAGGGTTTATCCCGATGACATTGGATTCATGGCAGGTGTGGCGAAGGCAGCAGGTTATGCATGGGATGAAGCCATAGCAATATCCAAGTATTACGGTCCAGCATATTATATATTATATTTTCTTTTTTTTTATTTTGTAAAAAATTCTTTAGTATTAAGAGAAATACTTGTAATCGGGAATGTTATCGTACTGGGATTAACCTCCGTAACCGTTTTTTTAACTCTTAAAACGCTCTTTAAAGATGAGAAAAAGTGGTGGATGATAATTCTGAGTATTTTTAATGTGTTTTTCAGTATAAGACTGGAAACCTCCCTTTCGAATGAATACATAAATATCTTTGTTTTCTGCCTGATCAATTTCTTCCTTGCAAGGATACTGTTAAATGAAGGAACAAAAAGAAAAACAGTTATAAATTACATATTGTTGAATCTGGCATTGGTATATGCGCTGTCAATCCACAGCCGAAATGTAGTTTATGTTTTGGGCCTGGGAATGGCTTATCTGGGAATATGTGTTTTAAAAAAGAAGTTGTCTTTCAAGGTGATCATATTCCTGGCGATAACGGCTTTTATCTGCCTGCTGGCATATAAATTTCTGCCGAAATTATTTGTTAATATGATCTGGAGTCAAAGGCGGGAGGTTGAGAATACTCAGGTTGATACGGCTTTGATGATATCCAGGATCTTGTCTTTTGACGAATTTGTTTTGTTTATCAATACTTTAATAGGAAACATATTTTTATCCATTAAGAAGACCTGCGGTCTGGTATTGATAGGTGTTTATGTCCTGTGGGCGGATTTTTTCATTAACCAAAAGGAAAGAACGCAGGACAGCTTATCTGTTGCAGAAACGGGGATCAGTTTGTTTTCGTTTTTCTGCTATCTCATTGGAATGGTAGCCGTTAGCATGCAGTGGAGGGGCAACCCCAAAGGTACGGGTTACTGGAGATATTATGGTATATATGCAATAATCTTCTGTGTGATAGGAGTCATCCGGTGGTATAAAGATAAAAAATATAATACTATGCTGAGCAGCATCATCATTTTACTGACATTTCTGCTTGCAAAAGTATTTTTCTATACGGCATGGCCGATCCAGTCTCCGTCAAGATATTATTATTATGGAATATTGGACTGGATGACCAACTGTTCGGATATTGTAAAAAAAGATCTGCTGTATGCGGGAACGGCAATATTTCTGTGTTTATGTGTTGTTCTTACGGTTTACAGAAAACGGATCCCCTGGATCATTCTGGTGGCGTTACTGGCAATAATACCGAATTTTACAGGCATGTCCTTTATGAAGGTCGCATATCCGGAAAATGTCGAGAAGATTTCGCAGATAGCTGATAAATACAGGAACGACGATGTACACTGGTGTTTTTACGGACAGGATTCTTATTATCTGTATGTTCAATATGCTTTTCTGGATAAAGAAGTAGTATTAAATCCTTCATTTTCCGAAAAGGATGAATACGTGTATCTGTCAAATGATATAAACAGTTTTCCTGAAGATATAGATCTTGACGAAGTTGTCGAACTGGATTCAAATGAATTCTTATATACGACGAATGAGTCATTGCTTTATGCATTGAAACAGGATTCTATTTATTAAAAAACTTATAGTAGGTGTGTATAGGTGGAAAATCAAAGATTTCTTAATAACGAGGAAAAAACAAATATTCTGGACTGGCGTATCGAAGATGTGCCGTTGTGGAGATTCGAGAGATTTATGGTTCACCGTTATCTTCACGAAGTGGAAACAAACAGCAAATCCTCAACTGAGGTTACTCAGGAATACAAAAAAGGAAAAATGGGACAGTTTATCAAACTGTACTTAAAATACAGATTGTCCTCACATAAAAAAAGCGAAATACTGATATTTGATCACAGAAGACGTGTGTTTGAAAACGGTCAGTACATCTGCAAGTATACCGAGTCTA
This sequence comes from uncultured Lachnospiraceae bacterium, assembly GCA_902782715.1. Lineage (GTDB taxonomy): Bacteria > Bacillota > Clostridia > Lachnospirales > Lachnospiraceae > UBA3766. Next base: position 9,599 of record CACZOG010000161.1, read on the forward strand.
TTTCGGATCATTTTCAGGATTCGGTTACTTATGAAGTTCCTTACAATGACAGCCATCTGGAACCTGCCAAAACCAGGAATCTGTATTATCTGGACCGCTTGATATTAAGAAGTTATGCATACGAACTTTTTATCCGAAAGTTTTCGAAAAAAAGATATAAAGCGGATTATGCTGCCATTAAGGATAAATTGATCGGATTTACCGAGAATGAATATTCCGATGAAGTATATAACTATCTGGCCAAATCGCTGACAAAGAATCTGTTTTTGATAAAATATCGAAGAAAGCATATAAAGAAACTGATATCTTCGATCTCGCCCAAGATCATTATCGAGGTTGTCGGATATTCACAGAATAATATGATCATCAACGAGATGGCAAGGGAGCTGGGAGTACCGACTGTTGAAATACAGCATTCCCAGATAAACCGTGATCTGATCCAGTATAATTTCGGCAACAGAAAAGACATTGAACAGTTTCCGGAATATCTTTTTACATTCGGTGAGTTCTGGTCAATGGACATGAACATGCCGATAAAGGATGAGAATATCAGGGCTGTCGGATTTCCGTATTTTGAAAAAGGAATTGAAGAAGCGCGTCAGAAGGGCGAAAGCGAAGAACTTAAGAGTGATGTTCTTTTTATATCCCAATTTCTGGCAGGTCCTTCTGTGTATAAACTGGCAATGGAATACTGTGACCTGAATCCCGATTCAAAGGTTGTATATAAACTGCATCCTGAAGAATACGGATTATGGGAAGAAAGATATCCCAGATTAAAAGAGTATTCAAACGTAAATGTTATTACTGATTCTTCGATCACGCTTTATGATTGTTTTGTAAATACCAAAGCGGTTGTCGGAGTATTCTCGGGAGCTTTATATGAAGCACTTGCTTTTGATCTGCCTGTATACTTATACAATGCGGATTACATTGAGTACATGCAGCGGCTCATCGATGTTAAAGGTGCGATAGTTGTCGACAGTGTGGAAGAACTGGACAATTGTCTGAAGAATGGCATAAAAGCTAAAACTCCTGACTATGAAATATGGAAAAAAGATTCCTTAAATAATATCATTAAGGAAATAAATCTTATTAAGGAAAAAAAGTAGTATAAATGTCAAAAGATAAGGTTGCTTCGGTTGCTAAAATTGGAATAATATATACGCTGAGCAATATGCTTGTAAAGGGAATGGCGTTCCTGACGACACCCGTTTTTGCAAGATTGATGACAAAAGCGGAATTTGGTGATTTCGGCAATATATCATCATGGGCAAACATTATTTCCATAGTTGTTACCCTTCAGCTGTATGTTTCAATTGTCAGAGCAAAATATGATTATAAAGAAGATTTGGATAAGTATTTATCAAGTATTCTGATCCTTGGTAATATAATCACCCTGGTTTGGTGGGGTGTAATAGAATTAAATATCTCTTTCTTTGAAAATCTGTTTGACATGAGCAGATTCTATATAAGAGTCTTGTTTATATATGCTTTGTTTTCTCCTGCTATGCAGCTGCTGATGTATAAAAACAGGATTAGCAGCAAGTATAAAGGAGTTGTTGCTTTGACATGGGTTACCCTGGTAAGTGCCACAGGGGGATCGGTTGTTTTAATGCTGCTGATGTCCAACAGACTGACGGGCCGTGTTCTGGGTAACTACGGTTTAGTGGCCCTTGTCGATGTTGCTCTATGGATATATGTCCTTGTTAAAGGAAAATGTGTTTCTCCAAAATTTTGGAAATATGCACTTACGTTTTCAATTCCTTTAATACCGCATGAGCTTGCGGGACAATTGCTGATATCTTCCGACAGGATCATAATCAAAAAATTATGCGGAGCGGAAGATGCCGCATTATATACTCTTGCCTATACGATATCAATGATGGCAAGCGTGCTTCTTTCAAGTATGAATCAGGCTATTCAGCCATGGCTTTATGATAAAATGGAAGAAGGAAACAAAAAAGAGATCAGAAAGATATCCATACCGTATACATTGTTTTTTGCCGCAGGCTGTGTGGCAATAATGTTAATAGGTCCTGAAGTGGTCTACATTTTCGGCGCAGGTAAATACAAAGACGCACTTTATGTTATTCCTCCCGTCTGCTACGGTGTCATGCTTCAGTTCATCTATACGCTGTATGCCAATGTGGAATTTTATGAAAAGAAAACAGGCTGGATATCGGCTGCGACTCTGGTATCCGCAGGTTTAAACGTAGGGTTAAATTTCCTGCTGATCCCGATCTTCGGATATATCGCCGCTGCTTATACCACGGCGATCGGATTCGCATTCATGGTACTTTTCCATTGCCTTGTCGTGCGATTTAAGACCGAATACTGGGAAATGTATAACCTGAAGATTCTTTTATGCATTCTTCTGGGTGTAACGGTAATGACAGGCCTGGTGCTTGTTCTGTATTCATTTGTGATAATCAGATATATTGTAATTCTTTTGTTTGCTGTGGGAATTGTGATAGGTATTGTAAAGAATAAAGAAATGATCAAAACATTGATTAAAAAGCGTTAATCTTGCTTTTGGAGAAAAAATTGGAAAAACAGGTACAAAAACATAATACCAAAAAGAAATGGTATCAGTTGCTTCGAAGAAAAATATATACCAATATGGTCAGAAGAAAAGCCGCAGAGGTTGGAGAGGATCTAAAAGTTAATCATTACTCCAAAGTGACCCAAACAACGTTTTTGGGAGATCATGTCAGTTTTAACGGAATGAAGATCAGCGGAAAAGGAACTGTTCGTATAGGAAAGTATTTTCATTCAGGAGAAGAGTGCCTGATGATCACGGATACGCATAATTATGAGGGTGACAAAATTCCTTATGATGAAACCGATATTGTCAGGGATATTCAGATTGATGACTTTGTTTGGCTCGGAACAAGAGTTATAATATTAGGCGGAGTTCATATTGGAGAGGGAGCGATCATTCAGGCGGGCTCGGTAGTCGTAAAGGATATACCTGCGTATGCGATAGCCGGCGGTGCTCCTGCAAAAGTGTTTAAATATCGTGATGAAGAACACTTTAAGAAACTTAAAGAGGCTGAAAAATATTTTTAAAAAATATAACAGATAATATTTTTAGAAAGAGGTATAAAAATGGGAAAAACAATTACAGCAGTTGTTCCTGTAAAAGGGAACAGTTCACGTCTCCCCGGTAAAAACATTTTACCTTTCGGAGATTCTAACTTACTGGTTCATAAGATCGAGCAGCTTAAACAGGTTGAGGAACTGACAGACATTATCGTTTCTTCAGATTCCGATATCATGCTTGAGATGGCTGAGAAGGCCGGAGTAAAGGCTATGAAAAGACCTGAAATGTATGCTAATGAATCTGTTCCGTTTGGCAAATTCCTGGATTATTTATGCGAAGTAATGCCTAATGAACATATTATGTGGGCATGCGTTACTTCTCCGCTTGTTGAGCCGTATTTATATAAGAAAGCCATAGCAACATATTTTGAGAAACTTGAAGAGGGATATGACTCACTTGTAACACTTCATCCCATGCAGAGCTTTTATTTGGATAAGAACGGCCCCATCAACTATGAGACCGGATTGAACCATAAGAATTCTGAGTTTTTGGAGCCTATTTATCATTTCACCAACGGAATCAATTTAGCTCCCAAGGCTAAAATTGCAGAATGGCATTATAATTACGGACCTAATCCTTTTAAACTTATGGTTAACAAAAGAGAAGCTGCGGATATAGATGATATTTATGATTATGTCTGCGCACTGGCTATGTATAAAATGCCCGAAATTACAGATTTGAACGATCCCAGACTGCTTGAACGTTTTTCGGGAAAATAATAAATAATTAAAGTGTATTGTCAAATTCAACTTAAAAGGCATTATTTGATCAGTGAATAATATGCCGAAGGGAGTTTTAATGGCAAATAATGATTTAAAACTATTGGATTGTACCCTTAGAGACGGGGGATATATCAACAACTGGAAATGGGGCTTTCATGGAGCACGTGCCATAATCCATGCTCTTGTGAAAGCCAATGTTGATGTTGTTGAGGTTGGCTTTTTACGTAATGTGGAAGGCTATGATCCTGACATTTCGGTTTGCAATACCATAGAGGAATTAAACAGATTATTACCCGATAATTGCGGAAATACTATTTTTTCCGGTATGGCGATGAGAAGTAATTATGATATAAACAAGCTTTCGCCATACTCCGGAAAAGGTATCGAGATGATACGTGTAACCGCCCATGATTATGACATAGAAGAGGGTATGGAATTTGCCAGAAAAGTAAAAGAAAAAGGATATAAGCTCAGCATAAATCCAATTAACATTATGGGTTATTCTGATGAAAGGATCTTATGGATCATCGATCAGGTAAACAGGATTCAGCCGTATCAGTTTTCTATCGTGGATACTTTTGGCTCAATGAAGAGAAGAGATCTGGACAGAATAGTCAGTCTGGTAGATAACAATCTGGATTGTAATATCCGAGTTGCTCTTCATCTTCACGAAAACATGTCATTGAGTTGTTCTTTGGCTCAAAAATTTATAGACAAGCATCTGAACCGCCCTGTTGCGGTTGATGCAAGTCTTATGGGAATGGGAAGAACACCCGGAAATCTTCCTTTGGAACTTATCGCAGACTACTTAAATGAGTATTCGGATAAAGCCTATGATATCGATTATCTGATGGATGCCATTCAGGATTATATAGCCCCGCTTAAAGGCAATTCTCAGTGGGGATATACTCCTGCGTATTTTCTTTCAGCCAGATTCAACCTTCATAGAAATTATGCAGAGCATTACTTAATGAAAGGTGATCTGACCAATAAGGATATAAATCACATACTGGCAAGAATAGAAGATTCGAAAAAAACAATATTTGATAAGGAATACGCAGATAAGCTTTATGAAGAGTATCAGAATCACAAAACTGATGATTCACAGGCGTTAAATTCTTTAAAAAGTCAGCTGAAAGGGAAAAGTGTTCTTATTATTGCTCCCGGAGAGAGCATAAAGACAAAGCGCGATGATATTCAGTCATTCATCGGTTCAAATGACTTAAAGATCTTCTCTGTTAATTTTATTTCGGAAGATTTTAGAACAGACTACGCGTTTTTCAGCAATAACAAAAGATTTGATCGTATAGATTCATTTCCTTGTGAGGTTATCATCACATCAAATTTGCTTTCCAATGTTCAGGAAAAAAGAGCGGATTATGTTGTTGATTTTAACGGCCTTTCCGGTGCTTTTATGCAGGGATGCAACAGTTTGATCATGCTGTTAAAGATGCTTTCCATAATAGGAGTAGAGGATATTTCAATAGCAGGAGCAGATGGCTTTACAGAAGGAAAGAAGAATTATTATACTTCAGATTATAAGAGCCATGAAGAATATGGCAATAATTACAACATATCCGTGTCAAATGCGATTCGAAGCTTAGGGGTAAAGGTGAAATTCATTACTCCTTCTGAATATGATATATAGGTTATTAGGAGACAATAATGAGATTAAAGTATATGATCTTGGATATTGATGGTACATTAACCGATGGCGGAGTGTATTATGACGATACGGGAAATGAGTTAAAAAAATTCTGCACAAAAGACGGCACGGGAATCATATTGACCAAAGCTGCAGGAATAACTCCCGTTGTTTTGACAGGAAGGGAGTGTGCCGCTACTACAAGGCGAATGACTGAATTGGGTGTTACGGCTTTGTATCAGGGTGTCAAAAACAAGGTTGAGTGGCTGGAAAAATGGATGGATACCAACGGAATAACCAAAGATCAGGTTGGCTATATCGGAGATGATGTCAACGATCTGGGACCCATGAGATTGTGCGGATATGTAGCCTGTCCGGCAGATGCTATAGAAGAAGTAAAGGAGATCGCTGATTATGTTGCTTCCGTAAATGGAGGCCAGGGAGTTGTCCGAGAGGTGATAAAGCATTTGCTGATTGAGGATGGTTCATGGAAAGAAGTATTAAACAAAGCTTACGGCGCCGGAGTATAAAAATATTATTTATTTTTCTCAATAAAAAAAATCCACGATTACTCGTGGATTTTTTTGATATTAAATTACTAAATTTTCAATAATAAACGAATTGATTTACTGCCATGAAAATACGTGGTATTCGCCAAGACGATTCTTTGTATAAGAATAGCCGCAGCCTGAAACTAAAATGAAGTATGTATCAGCAGCCATTTTGTCAACAGAAACCATCTTTGCACTGCTTCCGGTACCTGAAGAAGTGAAATTGTTGAAACGAGTCATGGAAGTAGATAATACTGTAAGATTACTGAGTGTGCCTGTTCCTGTAGGAGCGTTTATTGTAAGTTTCTGTGTTTTGGGAACTTTAATCTTATACCAACGAGTATAGTCCTGTGTCGGAGTCTGAGCAACACGAACATTGGTTGAAGCATTTACAGCGATAGCTTTTGCACGACAGTAATTGTTTTTGTTGATAACAGAAGCGTCTTCCCATGTAACTTTTAACTTCATTGTCGGTGTGTATGAAGAAAATGAGTATCCGTCATAGGCCTGTACGAAATAAGTACCTTTCTTTAAAGCCCAAACCTTATTTCCGCTTTTTGTGCTGGGAGCGCAACTGCAGATACGATCTTTACATGCTTTGTCTGTGAAAAGACCGATATAGGAATAATTTCTCTCGTCATTTGACCATGCGAATTTAACAACTGCATCAGTATCGATAACCAGTTTGTAAACTTCCTGCTCTTCGTGCTTTAATGCGAAAGACTGACCTGCAGTGATATTTTTTAATGTAGCTGCATTAGCACGCATGGGAGCATAAGCAATTACACATACCGATAATACGGCAAGAATGCCTAAACAAATATTAAGTTTTTGCTTTGTTTTCATTGATTGACCTCCTATTAACAGGTTTTTGAATATGTTGCCTTATTATTTTACAATAAAATGGTGTCCTTTTCAATATTTTTATCATTAAAATCCGATAGTTTAATAATATACTTGAGATAATGTCAGAGTGCATATATAGTAGTTTTATATACTTTGTTAGGGCGGTTTTGGGTAATACCTTTACCATGCGCGGGAGAAGAAAATGAACAATGCTGATAATCATAAAATGGTAAGTATTATCATTCCGGTATATAATGTTGCTCCATTTTTGAAAAGATGTATGAACAGTGTGATCAGGCAGACATTTTTAAATACGGAAATAATCCTTATTGATGACGGTTCTTCCGATGAAAGCGGCGTGATGTGCGATGAGTTTGCGAAAAAGGATTCAAAAATTAAAGTTTTTCACACGCAAAACAGGGGATTATGTGAAGCCAGAAACTATGGTTTAAACAAAAGCAGTGGAGATTTTATTACATTTATCGATTCGGATGATTATGTTTCTTTAAACTACATAGAAGCTCTGTACAACAGAATTACCGATACGAAAGCTGATTTTGTACAGTGCAGGGTAGAAAGAAGAAAATTTGGGAAAGAGAATACAACCCGTTCGGATGAAAAGATAACAGAGATCAATGAACCCGGAAAGGTTATGGAGCCGGTTGATTATCTGAGAAAAGTTTTAAATAAAAAAGAATCATTAAGCGTATGGGGAAAACTGTTTAAGAGAGATGTAGCGGAAACGGTTTTGATGCCTGCAGGCCGTTTCCATGAAGATTCGGCTGTTATTGTAAAGTATGTTGAAGCAAGTTCCAAGATAGCGACAGAACCACGGGCTGTATATTATTACATGCCAAACAGACCGGGAAGCATAACAACTTCCTTTTCCCGAAAAAAAATCTGTGACTTGATCTGGGCAAAAAAAGTCATGTATGCCGATTGCAGCAAATATTTCCCCGAATTACTTGAAGATGCGAAGAAACGTTATTTAAGAGCATACATTTTTATATGGATGATCACAGTAAAAAGTTATCCCTTCAATGTATTGTTATTCTGCAATACAGGCAAGACTGAAGAAAGATATGCATATTATTCTTTATTGAGAGCAAGAAAAATAATAAAAAGAAACCTGAAATCTTTTTTTAAGATGCCTTTGAATGTAAGAATACAGGCATTTTTGATATGTTATGCTCCGATGATCTATATGATCTATGTGAAAACACGAATAAAACTATTTGAGTAAGAAACATATATAAATATGGACCTTGACAGGGGAGAAAACATTGTGAAAAAAATATTTATCTTGTATTAGTTTAAAGGGATTGTTATTATGAGAATAACTGAGAAGGGTGGGATCTTCTCAGGTTGAACAAAAATTAAAGAAATGGGGGGGTTATATGAGACAGAAGATGCGATTTTTAAGTGGAATAATTGCATTTTTTTTATTTTTCGCAAGTATTCCGTTAGAGGTTTTTGCTGCAGGCACGACTTTGGCAATTACTAAACAGCCTGTATCCCAGACAATAGTTGAAGGGAAAACGGTTACGTTTTCCATTACGGCTACAGGGGCAAAAACATATCAGTGGCAGGTATATGATGGTTCTTCTTGGAAGAACTCGACGTTCAGCGGCAATACGACCAATAAACTGACGTTTACTTCATCGAAGGATTATTCGGGATATAAATTCCGCTGCATAATTAAGGACGGATCCAATAAGGTTACCAGCAGCGCGGCTACCTTTAAAGTACTGGAGATTAAAACACAGCCGAAATCACAGACAATAGTAGAGGGTAAAACCGTTACTTTTACTGTTGATGCACCCGGAGCTGCTTCATATCAGTGGCAGGTATATGATGGTTCTTCGTGGAAGAATTCAACATTCACCGGGAATACAACGAATAAGCTGACATTTACATCTTCAAAGCAGTATTCCGGATACAAATTCCGTTGTGTCATTAAAGACGGAACAAATAAAATTACAAGTAATGCTGTTACATTCCAGACATTGGAAATAAAAACACAGCCGAAATCACAGACGATAGTAGAGGGTAAAACCGTTACTTTTACTGTTGATGCGCCCGGAGCGGCATCATATCAGTGGCAGGTATATGATGGTTCTTCGTGGAAGAACTCGACGTTCAGCGGTAATACGACCAATAAACTGACGTTTACTTCATCAAAGAACTATTCGGGATATAAATTCCGCTGCATCATCAAAGACGGAACAAATAAACTGACAAGCAGTACGGTTACATTTAAAGTATTGGAAATAAGTACGCAGCCCAAATCACAGATTATAGTTGAGGGAAATGAGGTATTTATTTCAGTTGTGGCTCCCGGAGCCGCATCGTATCAGTGGCAGGAATATGTCGGTTCCGAATGGAAGAATTCATCATTCAACGGAAACAAAACCGATACATTGTCTTTCGTTTCCTCAGCTGATTATGCCAATAGGAAATTCAGATGTATTATTAAGGACGGAACGAACAGGATTACAAGTAATACTGTAACTTATAATCCTCTGGTCTTTACGACACAGCCGGAGTTTCAGTTAGTGGCAACGGATGAAAATGTATTCTTTTCTGCAGAAGCACCCGGGGCAGCATCATACCAGTGGCAGGTTAATACGGGCGCAGGATGGGATGATTTAACCAACAGTTCTGTCTGGACGGGAAATAAGACAAACAACTTATCTTTCGAACCGATAAAAAATTATTTAAAATTCCAGTTTAGATGCGTGGCTAAAGATACCAATGGCAATGCCATTGAATCGGAACCTGTATCTTTTAACTACAAATATAATGTTACATATATTGCAGGCGAAGGTGTATTCCCCAATGGTGAACACACTTACGTGGAAAGCAGGGAAGCGGGAACGTATTGGGTTGACAGCCCCTTTGTTGATGATGAAAGATTTGTTCCCACATGGGAAGATCATGTGTTTATAGGTTGGAAATACAATAATCGTATGCCCAATTGGTTTAATCTTGCTTCCGATGCTACTTTTGTGGCAGTTTGGGTAGATGAATGCAAGATTATTTACAATGCAAACGGCGGAACATTTACTGCTGAAACAGCAGAAATGTTTGGAGAAGAAAGTCCGTGTGAAATCATTACAGAGAGCGTTGAAGCCGGCAGGTATTTCTTACCTGACATTATGAATCCTGAAAGAGATGGATACAGATTCCTCGGATGGAAATATAATGGCGAATATGTTCGTGCAGTTACTGTTGATTTAGGAAGTACTCCCATAGAAGTATTTGCGGATTGGGAAGAAACAATACCTGTTACCTACAGAGCAAATGGCGGTTATTGGCAGTGGGGTGATGAAGAACCTGTTGATACTGTAGTTGATTATTATCCTGCAGGCATATTCTATCCCGGATGGGCTTTACCGTATAGAGAAGGTTATGAATTTGATGGCTGGAAAATAGACGGTAAGCCGGTACAGAGAATGACACTTACCGCACCGGTTACTGTTGATGCAACTTGGGCTAAGATGGATTGTGCCGTTCATTTTGATGCAAACGGCGGTACTTGGGAGAACGGATATGATGAAGGCAATTATGTTTCTGATGACAATAAAGTTTTCACTAAGTATGAAAGAGGCAATGAACACTATTGGATAGGAGTTGCAACAGAACCTACAAGAGAAGGATATGAATTCATTGGATGGGATTTAAGTCAGAATGCAGAACCTTTTCAGGCAAATAAGGGATTCGAAGTTCCGCTTAGAAATAATTTGACCGTCTATGCGGTTTGGTGTAAGTCGGATATTTTAATTACACTTAACGGAAACGGCGGAGATATTTGTGCGGAAGAAACTACATTTCCTTCATATGACATAGAATACAATTGTTTTGATGGATTCAGATTTGATTTCCGAACTGCTGATAGAGAAGAGGCAAATTTCCTCGGATGGGATTTGGATCCTGAGGCAACAGAACCTGAATATCATATGAATGATGAGCATGTTTATGTTGATGACGATACAACATTCTATGCTATTTGGGAATACAGACCCGCTATCATTTATGATGCTGCCGGCGGTCTGTGGGGTGATGAAAACTATTCTGAAGATGTACAAATAGAATACAGAAATGATGGTCAGTATTATTATGTAAGACATCATGAACCTTACTATGAAGGCTACAGGTTTGACTGTTGGGTTGACGAAGAAGGAAATGAAGCGAATGACAGATGTCTCAGACTTGAAAACGGTAAAGAATATGTATTCTCTGCACGCTGGATTAAGACGGTTGATGTAAAATATAATCCCAACGGTGGCGAATGGAACAACGGCGATCCGGAAAGACACCAGACTAATGATGCAGGCTGGGTACATATCGGAAATGAATGGCCTGAAAGGGACGGCTTTACATTTGCCGGATGGAGTCAGAATCAGGATGCTGAAGTTACTGAAGTTGAACCGGATTATGATATTGATGATTTGCAATCCGACATAGAGGTCTTTGCAATATGGTGTGAGGATTTCACTGTTACGATAGATGTCAACGACAGAAGCGGCCATGTATGGCTCTATGTTGATGATGATGAAGAAAAACAATACCAATCTGTTGAAGACGGTGTTCATTATGGCGAATATGAGGTTTATTACTGGCCCGAAAGAGATGATGAAAGCTGGGAATTCCTTGGCTGGAGTACAGATCCTGATGCAACTGAACCGGAATTCAATACCAA
>CACZOG010000162.1 GCA_902782715.1 uncultured Lachnospiraceae bacterium
AGAATCATTATTGATCCGAATATCATCAAATACATATACCATTTAAATTCAAGATGCATTGCACATGCAACATTAGCTATGAACGAATAATGATTTCAAATTATTTATTAACTTAAGGCAACATCCAACGCCATCATTAAGATGAATCCAACTGAAAACGTCAATGTTCCGATGTTCGAATGTTTTCCTTCGGACATCTCCGGTATCAGCTCCTCGACTACGACATATATCATTGCACCTGCAGCAAAACTTAAAAGATAAGGCATAAAAGGAACAAAAAATCCTGCAGCAAATATCGTAAGAAGAGCTCCTAAGGGTTCAACTGCACCCGATAGTGTTCCTTTCATAAATGCGCTCATTTTACTATCCCCGTTTGCACTAAGAGGCAAGGATATGATTGCACCTTCCGGGAAATTTTGTATCGCTATCCCTATTGCAAGCGCAAGTGCACCTCCAATCGTTATCGTTGAGTTACCCGAAAGCAATCCGGCATATACAACTCCTACTGCCATTCCTTCCGGAATATTGTGAAGAGTTACAGCCAGGACCATCATAGTATTTTTCTTCAATTTACTCTTAGGGCCTTCTGCTTTTTCAGCATTCATGTGAATATGCGGAATTACCATATCCAAAAATAACAGAAAAAGAATTCCGAGAGCAAATCCTATGGCAGCCGGTATAAAAGAAAGTTTTCCCATTCCTTCCGATAATTCCATTGCAGGTATTATCAAGCTCCATATGGATGCCGCAACCATAACTCCGCTGGCAAATCCCGTTAAAGCTTTTTGTACGCGGTCAGATAAACCTTTTCTTAATGTAAAAACACACGAAGAGCCCAATGCCGTTCCTGCAAAAGGAATTAATAATCCCAAACAAACTTCTTTGAACATTTCGAGCCCTCCTTTATTTCTACTTGTGTTTATAAGTTATAAAATTCGCCGATTTGTAAAGCTTTTCCAAACACATATAAGTTTCATCACTTATAACGTTTCCGATCATACCGGCTTCTTTTTTCGCATTCTCTTTGCATGTCCCGATTTTCAACAAGAACGACTCGATAAAGATATTTCTGTTGTGAATTTCTTTAGCTAACGTCATTCCCGATCCCGTAAGATAAATGCATTTATTCTCATCTAATTTTATAATATTTTTTTGAGCAAGTCTTTTGATCATTTCACTCACAGTAGGCTTTGTAACATTAAGCTCCCGTGATATATCAATCGATTTAGCGAATCCGTTCTTTTTTTGCATAAGTAAAATGCATTCAATATAGTCTTCCGTTAAGTTGTTTTTTTGCATTTATTCTCTCCGTTTTTTGCACCCTTGCAGGCTGTGCACATTTTGCAATGTGCACAGTTCCCGCCGCAGGTTGATTTCCCCTGTTTTTTATCTTTGATCAATACATAAACAATAGCTGCCACAATAGCAATGAGGCCCATTAAGATTATTATTGTTCCAATATTCTGAGCTAACCATACAATCATTTTGAATCCTCCTATTGTTTATGTTATTTACTTATTTCAATTTATCTGCTTCTTTGTATTTTTTGATAAAGAGCATGTATATCATTCCTGCAAGTAAAGCTATTGCAAAGATCAAACCGATAATATTCAGGTTACCTGTAAATATTCCGCCGATCTGGTTAATGATAAATGCAATTACATAAGCAAAGGCGCACTGATACCCGATTGCGAACCATGTCCATTTTGCGTTATTCATCTCTCTCTTAATAGCACCGATCGCAGCAAAGCAGGGAGCACAAAGGAGGTTAAATACAAGGAATGAAAAACCTGATACCGAAGTGAATTTGGAAGCAAGTACCTGATAAACGGTCATGCCTTCTACGCCGCCGTAAAGAACGCCCATGGTACCTACGATGTTTTCTTTGGCAACCAAGCCTGTAACGGACGCTACGGTTGCCTGCCAGTTACCCCATCCCAAAGGAATGAATATCCATGATACTGCGCTTCCGACTTTGGCAAGGATGGAAAGGTTTACTTCCTCTTCTTCGAGCATTCTGAATACACCGTCAGCTACACCGAAGTTAGATAAGAACCAGATAACGATTGTCGAAAGTAAAATGATCGTTCCTGCTTTCTTAATGAATGACCAGCCGCGCTCCCACATCGAACGAAGAACGTTTTTAAGAGTAGGCATATGATATGCGGGAAGCTCCATTACGAAAGGAGCGGGATCTCCTGAGAACATTTTAGTCTTCTTAAGCATAATTCCCGAAATAACGATTGCTGCCATACCGATAAAGTAAGCGGCTACGGATATAATCCATGAACCATGGAAAAGTGCACCTGCCATCATAGCGATGAACGGAATCTTAGCACCGCAAGGAATGAAAGTTGTAGTCATGATGGTCATTCTTCTGTCACGCTCGTTTTCGATAGTACGTGAAGCCATGATACCGGGCACACCGCATCCTGTACCTACAAGCATTGGAATGAATGACTTGCCTGATAAACCGAATTTTCTGAAAATTCTGTCGAGTACGAATGCAATTCTTGCCATATATCCGCACGCCTCAAGGAATGCAAGCAGGAAGAATAATACGAGCATCTGGGGAACGAATCCGAGTACCGCTCCTACACCGCCGATAATACCGTCAAGGATAAGACTCTTTAACCAGTCAGCACAATTGATCGCATCAAGTATTGATTCTGCAACAGCCGGAATACTCGGAACCCATACGCCGTAATCGGCAGGATCCGGTTCTTCGCCTTCATAGGATGCGTAAACATCAACTGCATCTGCAAGTTCTTCGTATGTGTATGTCACATCTTCTGTCGAAAGATTTTCTTCATCTTCCAATGTATAATCTGCTGTTGAGCCTTCTTCAATCTCTGCAAATGATGTCAGAATCGAATCAACATCAGATTCCTCATCAAGTCCGATAAATGCATCGATTACATTTGAAGCATCGCCGAATTCTTCGCTTGCTTCACCGTATGCGCCCGAGCCGATACCTAAAAGATGCCATCCGTCTCCGAAGAGTCCGTCATTTGCCCAGTCTGTAAGCTTGGTTCCCGGAGCAAACGAAGCCATGGACAACATATATACAAGAGTCATAATGATTGCAAATATCGGAAGACCTAACCAGCGGTTTGTAACGATCTTGTCGATTTTATCCGAAGCGGAAAGTTCGCTCGCTTTTTTCTTCTTGTAACATGCTTTTATAACCGAAGCGATATATACATATCTTTCATTTGTAATAATGCTTTCCGAATCGTCATCAAGTTCTTTCTCTACTGCCTGAATATCATTTTCGATATGCGCTTTTGTATCACCTGTTAAATTTAATTTCTCAAGAACTTTTTCGTCACGCTCGAATAATTTGATCGCATACCATCTTTGCTGTTCTTCGGGATAATCATGTACCGTAACTTCCTCGATATGAGCAAGTGCATGTTCTACCGTTCCCTGGAATGAATGTTTCGGAACTGTCTTCGTTCCCTTGGCAGCTTTAATTGCTTCGTTAGCCGCTTCCATAACGCCTTCATTCTTTAAAGCTGAGATTTCAACAACTTTGCATCCGAGCTGTCTTGATAATTCTTCAGTGTTGATTTCGTCGCCTTCTTTTCTGACAACATCCATCATGTTGATCGCGATGACAACGGGAATTCCAAGTTCAGTAAGCTGTGTTGTTAAATAAAGGTTTCTTTCAAGATTGGTTCCGTCAATTATATTAAGAATCGCATCAGGTCTTGTTCCGATAAGATAATCTCTGGCAACTACTTCCTCCAATGTATAAGGAGAAAGCGAATAAATACCTGGAAGGTCAGTGATCGTTACATCATTATTCTTTTTAAGTTTTCCTTCCTTCTTTTCTACCGTAACTCCGGGCCAGTTACCTACGAACTGATTAGAACCCGTTAATGCATTAAAAAGTGTTGTTTTACCACTGTTGGGGTTACCTGCAAGGGCTATTGTCAAACTCATTTTTATCTCTTCCTTTCTACTCTACTTCCACCATTTCAGCATCAGCCTTACGAAGTGATAATTCATAATTTCTTACGGTCATCTCGATGGGATCTCCGAGGGGTGCCACTTTTCTTACGATTACTTCAGTACCTTTAGTTAATCCCATATCCATGATTCGTCTTTTGATCGCACCTTCACCATGAATCTTCTTTACCGTTGCCTTTTCACCTATTTTTACTTCTTTTAGGGTTTTCAATTCTGTCTCCTCCTTTATCCGGTTAAACCATTATTTTCTTTGCAAGTTCACCGCTTACTGCCACACGGCTTTCCTTGATCTTTACGATTATGTTTCCGCCGAGAGTATTCACTACACTTACCGTGCCTCCCACGTTAAAACCTAAATCTTCCAAATGTTTTTTGACTTCCGGACTGCCGCCTATTTTCCTTATGATCTGTTCCTGTCCGGGTTCTGCTAATACCAACGGCATCATATACATCCTCCTCATGATTTCCTGCATTGTTGGTTAGGTTGTCCTAACTATATATACATTAAAAATGGTTAGCAGTTTCTAACCGTATATTATACTAATTAGTCACCGCTAACCTGTCAAGAGATTTTCATAAATAATTTTTTTTATTTTGCAAACAGATTTTTGTTACCCTTATCGGATAGGTTTGCAGTTTTCTTCTTATTACGTGTTATACGCTCTCCCGCCACAAGAACGGATAAAACCAGAGCAAGGCATAATGCGACTTTAACTTTGTTGTTAAATAATCTCTTTCTTTCCTCTTTAATAATACTGTCTGTTTCTTCTTGGATTTCTGTTTCGTCGGATGTTAACGCTTTGCCTGTTGAGATGTTTTCATTTTTGCTCGCAAACATCTGCCCTTTAGTATCAGGATGATCTGCTGACTCATCATATTCATTCACATCGGCTTCCAACTTCTCACCGATCACCTGAAATCCTTCTGCCATGTTTTCTGTTGCATACGCTTCGGCTTCTTTGTCAGGTAATGAAAAGATCGATCTGATAAATTCCACTATGAATCTTATTCCGTCAGTTTCTTTTTGAAGACGCGTATCATTTTGATTCCCGGCCTCGTCAATGCTGCTTAAAGATATTGTGTATACTCCCTCCTTATCAAAAAGTGATCTGCTGAAAACATAACGGTAAACATATTTCCCATTCTCAAACATCTCCTCCACGAAATAATCCTTTCCCTTTATAAGATCGATCACTTTCGAATTAACCGAAAATATCAGCTTGACTTTATCAGGAAGGATTCTGTTTAAATTTCTTTCTGTCAGACTTATCTCGCCTACTTCACTTACTGTATTGCCTATTATATTTTTAAGTTCTTCCGATATCTCATATGTCGAGCCGTTTCTGTTAATGGTGAAATCAAGATTTCCTTCAATACTGTTTCCTGCCAGATCCGCCAGATGATACTTCAATTCATAGTTGTCATCAGGCATTTGATCCACATCCAGGAAAGATAATTCTTTTGTGTCAGCGAAGGAAGATGAAGCAGAATATTCAGTGTATTTTCCTTTTATCTCCATATAAGATTTCCCGGCATCAAAATATTTGTCTCCTGCTTTCATTAAGATATTCAATTCTCCGTTTAGAATGTCCTTGTCCGTCACCCCGGTAATCTCTATTTCCGGTTCATCAAAATCCTGAATAAAAACCGGGCTTTTATATACACTTTCGTTTCCCGCCGCATCACTTGCTTTTATATCAAAACTGTCTTCTCCCTCTTTGAACACATATTCAAATCTGTTATCTCCCACAAGATTTGCATCACTGATCAAAACCTCTGCTTTTCTTGTTCTTGATGTGTATTTCTTATCCGAATCCGTGATAGTAACTTCTATGTCAGGAGAAGTTGAATCGATCGCAAACTCTCCCGTTTCATAGGTACACTCTCTTCCGAATAAGTCCTTAATGCCTGTCTGTGCACTGTGTGTTCCGTCTCCTGAAAATGCGATCGTAAAAGAATTGTCTTTCATTTCGATCTTCTCTTCTTTACCATCCTTAACAGTTTTAAGAGAACCGTAATCTATGTTATCTCCCGAAATTTTCACATTAACTTCTCTTGAATGATTAAACCAGTATCCGCTCTCCTTATCGGTAAACTCTCCGGTTATAGAGGCAGGTGTCAGATCTAAAAGAAATGAATCACCGATAGAATATTCTTTAAGTGAATTCAATATTGTAACCGATAACTCCCCTTCTCTTTCAGGCAGTTCGTTTTCTGCCATTGTCGCGCAATGATCATATGAGTAATCATAGTAATACACTTTAAGACTTAATGTATATCTGCCTTCGTCTGTTACCTGAAAAACATCCTCAAATACATGCTTTTCTTCTGAAACATTCCGATATGTTTTAAGTTCATTTTCTATTTCTTCTTTCCTGGCTTCTTTCAAAGCGTTATAGTTTTGGTCATCTTCATTGTTATCATTTGTATTGTCTGTATTCCGGTCTGAGTTATCATTTATATTCTCGGTGCTCTGTTCTGACGATCCGTCATTTGCATTTTCCACCGTTGTGTCGATTTGATTTTCATCTGCGTTCTCAAAAGTGGAATCAGTTGAATTCTCCGTGAGTTGGTTTGCAGAATCATTATCCGCATCACTTTGAGTTGATTCATTGTTGTCTCCACCATATTCCTGACTTATTTCAGTACTGTCTCCAACATCTGTTCCATGATCATCATTCGAACCTCCACCGGCATCGTCTCCTCCGTCTCCATGATCGTCATCCGGGCTTCCTCCTGCATCGAAACCTCCGTCTCCGACATTTGTATCTCCGCCGGAATTATCTTCCTGATCTCCCCCCTGATCATCAATGATCGTATCTTCTGCTTCACGATTTAATTCATTAAGTTCAGTCTGAAGACTGTGAATATCACATATTTTCCCGTAAACCAATTCCTGTGCAGAAAAGTTTTCATAAACAACAATTTCGTTTACATCATTTCCACATGAAATATCCATAACGATCTTCTCGATCACCGCATCATTGGTTTTTACGGCGATCCCTGTTTTAAAAGATTTATCATACGCTTTTTCTCCATCGATTTCAGTTACGGCGGAAGGCATAATGAATTCTGCGAGAACCGCTTTCTTTTCTTCACTTTCTTCTGCCGTTACCGTGAGGCTGTCCGAGACAAACGCAGTACAGATAATACCTGCCATTACTATATAAAAGACTTTATTTATTATTCTTCGAAATGTCTTTTTTCCTTTCATTTTTTGTAACCCTCCTGATTTTTCTTATCTTCATATACTCTTTGATCTTTCCCGCCGTATTTCCCTTCACAAAAGAAAAAAATGTCAGAAACGCAAACGAAAAAGAAAGAGCAATAAATACAGTTTCAATCAAAAATATCTTCAATGTAATCAATCTCTTCTTTCGCTTCTTTGATTCTTTCCATTATCCTTTTATCCTCTTCATCCAAAGACTTACCGTCTTTATGCAGCTTTTGTTCAATTAAGGATAAAAGATCCCGCATCTCTTCGCTTTCGACTCCGTCTCTGTAAAAATCCCCCGAATATACATAAACAGAATCCGCACACATCTCATAAATATCCTTCTTTGTTCTTTCATCACAATCCCCCGACTCTTTCACAAGTCTGCATATCTCATCAAAGAAATGTCTGTATTCTCCTTTTGTTCGTCCCTCGATAACAATCTTTTTAAGATCCTCAAAGAATCTCCCGATCTCCACGTATGTTTCTACATTTTCACCTCCTTCTTTCATGCATTCTTCAAACCAGATTACCGCTCTCTGATACCTTAAATTTTCATTCTCATCATTGTGATAAAAAAGATAAAGCTTCCCGATTTCTTTGCAAAGAAGAGCATATTCGTCTCTTTCTTTAAGTACTGTCTTATCTCTTTCAAGCATCCCTTCGATCAAAGACTCTTCTTTTTCATCAAATATCAGATCGTCTTTAAATTCATTTATCAGACGCAGATACAGATCGTATTCGGGAGAGTATTCGATCATCTTTTCAAGGCTGCTCATTCGAACTTCGATATCCGATGAATTTACCGCCTTTTCACAGATTTCTTCCCATTCATTCTTTTTCTCAATACCCTTACAGTATTCGCAAAGACACATACCTGTGAAACTCAGAATAAACATTATGAGATAAAAGATATTCTGTCCTATGGCTTTACGGATCTTACGATACCGGGCATCGTTAAGGCTGCGTATTCCGGACAGTTCATTCCACGCTTCCGCTGCACTTTGATATCTTTCATCGGGATCATTCTTCATACACTTTTTAAGAAAATAATCAAACCCGAAGGAACACTCTTCGTCTGCGATATGCTTAAGTGTGGCACCCAAGCCGTATATGTCGCTTCTTTCGTCAACACCTTTTCCCGCAAGCATTTCGGGTGCCGCGAACTCCTTGGTAAAAAATAATCCCTTTTCTTTACCGGGACTTTCGTTCGCAGAGATTCCGAAATCCACAAGTTTTATCTCTCCATCCTCGCTCAGCATGATATTCGACGGTTTCAGATCACTGTAGATTATTCGTTTTTTCGAATGAAGATACTTTAATGCATCCAAAAGTGCGAAAGCGGTTTTGACAGCATCCTTCTCTGTCATGCTGCCGTTTTTTTGAACATACTCTTCGAGATTTATGCCTTCGATATAATCCATGATCACGCAGTATGAGTCTTCCGTCTGGACAATATCCACTATCCTCGGAAGAGCAGGATGATTCAGTTCTTTTAAGATGTTCATCTCTTTTATTCCGGCTTCATAGAAAACCGAATCGAACGCATTGATCTCCTTCATAGCCCAGACGGTATTAAGGCGTACATCTTTTACCTTGTAGACATTCGACATACCGCCTCTACCGATCATTTCCATCACAAAATAGCGGTTCGAAAAAAGATCGCAATTTGTCATCAAATCACCCGCCGTCATAAATATTTTTTTGTTTATCGGAAAAGTTGCGGGAGAATTCCCGCATTTTGATAACCTTCAAAAAACGCCACAACCTTTTCGGTTGTGACGCTAATTGTACTCTTAAAAAAGAATTTTGTAAATCGGTTTCTTAAATTATTCTTCAACCGGATCGTATGTTTTAAAGAAAATGCTTCTTTCGATAACATATACATCTTTGGGATCGTCAACTCTGCATGCTATGAAATCTCCTACTTTGCCGAGATAGTATTTTTCCTCGTCCCAGGTGGTAAAGAGCTTAACGACATTTGTCAGCTCTCTTGCATAAATATATGAATCGTCAAAGTTTATGCAGGTCTTGGCATACGGAACAAGTTTCATTACGATGCCTTCGTTTCTGACATGGATCGCAGGTTCATATTCTCCTGCAAATTCATATTTTTCATCGAGTTCCTTATATGTCTTGTAGAACTTCTCTTTTCTGATGGGCCATAC
>CACZOG010000163.1 GCA_902782715.1 uncultured Lachnospiraceae bacterium
AGATGATGAACATGGAAAGACGTAACGGTGAAGACAAGCCCGTTATCAGAAAGGCACTTGTTGAACTTGACGGTGCACCTTTCAAATACTTCGAAGCTCATCGTGAAGAGTGGGCAGTTGAAACATGCTTCACATTCCCCGGAGCAATCCAGTACTACGGACCTACAGAGGTTTGTGATCTTACTACAAGAACACTTGCTCTTGAAAAGGGTTGCTAATTATCTGAAAAATAATAAAAGGCAGTTTGGTCGAAAGGCTAAACTGCTTTTTTTGTTGACTTAATTAAACAAACATAGTATTATATGGCTTGTCGTCTTACGACATGTAACGCTGACAGTGAGTTCGTGACCATCCTCACTATAAACAAAACTAGGAGATAAAAAATGAAAAAAACAGCAATCTTTATTACCACAGCCGCAATCGTGGCAGCGCTGTATGTGGTGCTTTCTCTGCTCACATACACATTCTCTTATCTTGAGATTCAGTGCAGAATAGCGGAAGCTTTATGCATGACAATCTTCTACACTCCGGCCGGAATCTTCGGAGTAGTCATCGGATGTTTTATTACAAATTTACTTGGCGGATCACCCCTTGATATGATTTTCGGTACCCTGGCTACGCTTATAGCTGCGCTGCTCACGTATCCTATTGTAAGAACCATCAGAAAAAAGCATGGCCCCGTTCTTAAAATGAGACACGCGCTTTTAATTCCGATTCCCACTGTATTGGTCAATGCAATTATAATTCCTTTTGTACTTTACTTTGGCTATCAGGTTACAAGCTTTGCAAATGCAGAGAGCATGATACCGGTACTTCTGTTTCTTTCGCTTTCGGTATTTATCGGCGAAGTGATTTCCTGCTATGTATTCGGACCTTTATTCGTACTTGCTCTTAACAGGGTCAACAAGGCCATCCATTTTGCAATCGAATAAAAAGATGTTTAAAAGAAACACTGAATAAAAAAGATCCCCGAATGCATGAAAAACATTCGGGGTATTTTTATATCTTGAAAATGGCTGAATTTTATTTGTTTCCGAGATTGACTACAACAAAATTGTCGGTTTCTTTTATATAGCCTGCGTTTGGATAAGCGGGCATATCGGCAGCTTCTGCGTATGCATCATTCATAAAGTTGCTGACATCAGGTTTGTTATAACGGTATGCCGTTATATTCATTGCGCTCACGATACGATTGGTTGAGAAGAAATATTCGGGCTCGGTATCCGCATCGAGATCGAATACGGAAAGAAGGATATAGTCCTTGTTTTCCTCATTGTATTTGTAACAGAGAATGTTGCTTTCGCAGGGAAGCGTGCCTATCAAAATAACAGGAACGGAGTCTGCATTATCAAGGCTGCAGTTAAATGCTTTTAAATCTTCTCCGATTGCCGTCATGTATTTCTCATCCGATTTGTTTATTAACATTCGTGAATAAATGAGTCTTTCGCAGGGAATCAGATTGTTTAAAAGAATAACCGAAAGTATGCACGCCATCAGTATTCTTATTCGTATGTTTCTTTTATCCGATGCGATTTCGGTTTCCGGATATTCCGTATTGTCGTCTGCCTTTCTGCGCTTTATAAGAGAGGAGTTTCCGAATACTCTGTTGGCAAAAAGAATCTGGAACATAATTGTGAAGGGCAGTGCAAGCTGTGTTCTCGAATCAGGCTCGAAACCCTGAATGATTGCAATGATAAAAGGCGAAATCAAAAGGGCGGCAAAGCTTATCAGGATGAAAGCGATATTTATCGAGGGAAGACTGTCTTTTTTATTGCTTATGAGCAGGATAATAAGCGCTATGAGCGAGAAAAGAATCGCAATCAGGAAAGAGTAGGTGTAAACGTATTTTTCGGCGAAAAGAACCACTCTTACATAATGCTTTACGAAGTGAAAGCAGGTTGTGAAAGGGAACTGCTTCCACATTATTTTATCGGCGAAATAACTTCCTTCTTTGCAGAAAATCAAGGCAACAACTTTATTTAGCGCGAATGAAGAGAAGAAGTGTAAGGAAAACAGCGGGATGCATTTGAATGCGTCCTTGCTGTCTTTTTTAAGCAGAAGAACAAGGAAAATGCCGATGTATGAAGTGACCGCAATATTTAACATGCTCTGGTATACGCCGAATGACAGAACCGTCAAAACGACGGAGATGATTACCGAAAGAATGCTTTTGGTTTTAAGAAAGTTAATGAGCAGGATAAAAGAAAAAATCAGAAGCAGAATTCCGAAAATAACTTCGAAACTCTGAAATTTGAAATAATACTGCTCTGCAAATGTCGGAAATATCAAAGCAATGGACGATAAAAGAAAAGCGAAGACCGGTTTTATCTTTTCATCCAGGCATACAAGAAGATAGGCCAGAGCGATTGTCAGCGCAAAGGCTGTGATCACGAAAAGAATGCTTTCGAGGTAAAGATTGTAAGGAGTGAACGTGAGCTTTTTTAAAAGAAGCAGCGTGTATCTGCCGAGTTCACTCCAGTTGTATATGGAACCCTCTGAATTGACGATGTATTCCAGATCGGCGCAGTAGTATCTGCTGCATACGAGAGGGATATAGACCAATGCGGTCAACGCAGAGAACAATATGGCGGGTATTCGGTTTTTCTTGATAAAATCTGGAAATCCCATTCGAAAAGCCTCTTTTTACGTGTTTTTTATGCCCCTTTCGAGGTTCTTTTTTATATTAAGAGATACTAAAAAGATAATCAATATTTTTTGATAATTAATTTGATAATAATAGGCTCTGATAAGCAATAATTTGTTTACAAAAACAGGAAACTATTCTATAATTTTACTGTATGCGACTTTGAATGAGCGACTTGATTTTAAGGGCGCTTTTGAAAGCTCTTTCGAGTTCGAAAATCAAATTATGCAATAATATTAAGGAGGCAAATATAATGGCTAGAACAAAAATGTCAATGGATGGTAATACCGCTGCCGCTCATGTAGCTTATGCGTTTACT
>CACZOG010000164.1 GCA_902782715.1 uncultured Lachnospiraceae bacterium
AAGATAAAAGAGATCTGTGACAAATACGGATTTGACATTAACCCCGATCAGAAAGTATATGACATGTCTGTTTCCCAGAAGCAGACCGTGGAAATAGTCAAGGTGCTTTACAGGGGGGCGAACATACTTATTCTCGACGAGCCCACCGCGGTCTTGACACCGCAGGAAGCCGATAAACTCTTCAACGTCATGCGCAATATGAAAAACGACGGCAAGGCCATCGTTATCATCACGCATAAGATGCATGAGGTTGAATCCATTTCCGACAGAGTTGCCGTTTTAAGAAAAGGCGAATATGTCGGAAGTTTGATGACAAAGGATACAAATGCGGCCGAGATGACCAACATGATGGTCGGAAGAACGGTTTCGCTTAATATAAGACGTCCCAAACCCGTTGATCCGAAACCCAGAATAAAGGTTGAAGGACTTACGGTAAAAAACATTGAGGGCATTGTAAAATTAAAAGATGTTTCCTTTACCGCATACAGCGGAGAGATACTCGGTATAGCGGGTATTTCGGGATGCGGTCAGAAGGAACTGCTTGAAGCCATTGCGGGATTGCAGCCTGCAGAGAGCGGAAGCATTAAATACATTAAGGATGATGAGACTGACGAGGAGCTTTTGGGAAACGATCCGAGAAGGATCGAAGAACTCGGCGTGGCTCTTTCGTTCGTTCCCGAAGACAGACTCGGCATGGGTCTTGTCGGAAACATGGACCTTGCGGACAATATGATGTTAAGGTCGTTCAGAAACGGAAAGAGTGTGTTTACCGACAGAAAGTCGCCTCATAATCTGGCAGAGAAAGTTGTTGACGATCTTGAGGTCGTAACTCCCGGGATCGAGACTCCGGTAAGAAGACTCTCAGGCGGAAACGTACAGAAGATCCTTGTCGGAAGAGAGATCGCCCATGCGCCTACGGTACTTCTTACGGCATATGCTGTCAGAGGACTTGATATCAATTCGTCATACACGATCTACGATCTGATAAATGAACAGAAAGAAAAAGGCGTTGCGGTAATTTTCGTAGGTGAAGATCTGGACGTTCTTCTGGAGATTTCCGATAAGATACTTGTTCTCTGTTCGGGAGAGGTAAGCGGAATAGTCGAAGCCGAGAAGACAGATAAGAACACCGTCGGAATGATGATGACTAAAATAATCAGAGATAATTCTCAGACAGCAAACGGAGACGATAATGAAGAAAAGTAAAGCGGAACCGCTGTTTCACATTGTAAAAAGAGATGTTCTTCCGTGGTACAAATCATGGGGCATAAGGCTTGCCGCAATAGCAGCAGCTTTGATCGTGTGCGCGATCGTTACCACGATAACCACGGGATTAAATCCGATAAAAGTATATATTTCATTTATTCAGGGAGCTTTCGGCTCGGGAAGAAAAGTATGGATCACATTTCAGAACATGTCTGTTCTTCTGATCATCTCCCTTGCACTTACTCCTGCTTTTAAGATGCGATTCTGGAATATCGGCGGAGAAGGTCAGGTACTTGTCGGCGCGCTTGCGACCGCTGCCTGCATGATCGTTCTCGGAGATAAGATCCCGAATATTCTCTTAATCCTTATAATGACCGTAAGTGCTCTTGCGGCAGGTGCGATATGGGGACTTATTCCCGCCATCTTTAAAGCCAAATGGAATACCAACGAAACTCTTTCGACTCTGATGATGAACTACATAGCTACGCAGCTGGTTGCGTTTTTCACGATCGTGTGGGAAGTTCCCAAGGGTTCGTTTACGGTAGGGATCATCAATCAGAATACAAATGCCGGATGGCTTCCCCAGCTTTTCGGATCGAAATATCTTCTTCCGATAGTTGTTGCAGCGATCGTTACGGCGGCAATGTATGTATATCTTAAATACAGTAAACACGGCTATGAGATAGCGGTAGTCGGAGAGAGTGAGAAGACCGCGAAATATGTCGGAATGAAGACAGGCAAGATCATCATAAGGACCATGATCTTATCGGGTGCTCTCTGCGGACTTGCGGGACTTATTCTGGTAGGCGGGATCAACCATACCATTACAACTACGATAAACTCCGGTCAGGGATTTACCGCCGTAATGGTTTCATGGCTTGCCAAGTTTAATCCGATAACAATGATCTTTACAAGCTTCCTGATCATTTTCCTTGAAAGAGGTGCGGGAGAGATCTCCACGAATTTCGGTCTTAACCAGTCATTCGCGGACATCCTTACGGGAATCATCCTTTTCTTCATAATCGGATGCGAGTTCTTTATCTCATACAGGATAGTGGGAAGAAAGAAATCGGGAAACGCTAAGTAATCAAGAGGAGAATATGATATGTTTGATATCGTAGCCTTTATACCCAGAGCCATCGGACAGAGCGTACCTTTGCTCTTAGGCTGCTCGGGAGAAATATTAACTGAAAAATCAGGCAACTTAAACCTCGGAATCCCGGGTGTAATGTATGTCGGCGGTATAAGCGGAGTTATAGGTTCGTTCTTTTATGAGCAGAAATGCGCAGGCGGTAATATGAATCCTTTCCTTGCGATCATGATCCCTTTGCTCTGTTCACTTTTAGGATCCCTTCTCATGGGACTCATATACTGCTTTTTGACTGTAACCTTAAGAGCCAATCAGAATGTTACCGGTCTTGCGATGACAACGTTCGGTGTCGGTATCGGTAACTTTTTCGGCGGTTCTCTTATCAAGCTTTCGGGAGCGGATGTTCCTTCGATAGCTCTTTCGAGAACGAGTGCTTTCTTTGCAAGATCGCTTCCGTTTGCGACTAACCTCGGATGGTTCGGAAAGATATTCTTAAACTACGGATTCCTCTGTTATCTTGCTTTTATCATTGCGATCATATCCGCATTGATCATTTTTAAAACAAGAGTGGGACTTCATTTAAGAGCAGTCGGAGAAAGCCCTTCAACGGCGGATTCCGCAGGTATCAACGTAACGAAATACAAATACATTGCGACATGTGTCGGATGTATGATAGCCGGATTGGGCGGACTTTATTATGTTATGGATTATGCATCGGGAGTATGGTCGAACGATGCGTTCGGAGACAGAGGATGGCTTGCGATAGCGCTGGTTATTTTCTCAATCTGGAATCCGCTTATCGGTATATTTGCATCGATCCTTTTCGGTGGTCTGTACATCGTATACCTTTATATCCCTACGGGAATGGATTACATGGAGTTCAAGGAACTCTACAAGATGATCCCTTATGTTGTAACGCTTTTCGTTCTGGTGCTTACAAGCATGAGAAACAAGAAGGAAACACAGCCGCCCGCAAGCCTCGGCCTCTCTTACTTCAGAGAAGAAAGATGATCAATATCCGATCTTTATAAGAACTTCGTCAATAAGCTTCGCATTATAGAGTGAGAATTCCTCTGTAATGTGGGGCTTTTCATTTTGCATGATGCATCTGTTCAACTGCTCTATCTCGAGCGAGTAATTCTGAGGAACAGATATTTTTCTTACGATCTTTTCACCTTCGGAGATCACAGTGTATTCAACTTCACCCTCTTGATTATATTCGACATCGGATTTGATTATTCCTTTGGTTCCGTGAATATAAAGTCTGTCGAATCTCGAGTTGGATCCTATGCCTAAATTCATGCCGACATTAAATGAAGCTTTTGCTCCGTTTTCGAAATCTATTACGGCGGCAGTTAAAACATCCACGCCTTCATCAGAAAAATCTGCAACGGCTTTTACGTTGGTGTATTTTGAATTCATGCATGAGAGTATCATCGTCGTGCAGTAACAGCCGAGATCATACATTGCTCCTCCGCCGAATTCCTTGTGAAGACGGAAATCTTCGATGTAGCCCTGTGTCAGAAAAGCAGATTCGATATAATCGATCTCTCCGATAAGTCCATCCTTGATGTCCGATAAAAGGGACAGCACGTAAGGGGAGTGAAGATATGCATATGCTTCCATAAGGATCTTTCCGTTTTCTTTTGCACATGCAAACATTTCCTCAACTTCTCTTGCATTCATTGCGAGAGGCTTCTCGCAAAGTACATGTTTTCCTGCCTTTAATGCTTTTTTGACCCATTCGCAGTGAATGTGGTTCGGAAGCGGGATATATACCGCCTGTACTTCGGGATCTGCAAGAAGTGCATCATATCCGACATACATTTTCTCAAACCCGAATTTTTCCTTAAAGGCTTTTGCCTTTTCTTCGCTTCTTCCGGCGATGGCATAAAGCTCGCAGTTTTCAGACAGCTTCATTCCGGGAATCGTGCAGCCGTCTGCGATTCCGGCAGTTCCTAAAACGCCCCATTTGATACCCATAAAAAACCCTCCCTTATTGTGTAAATGTTTGGATAAAAGCCTCAAGATTGGCATTGTCCGCGAGTTCAAAGTTCGATGGAATATATACGAGTGCAAAACAATAAGCTGATGCCGATAAAACAAGCAGTGTCAGTCCTATGATGAGTGTCATTCTTATTGTTTTGGATATTTTTTCTTCTCCGAGAATAAAATCAAAACCCAGACCGTCGAAAACGACTAAAGCGGGAATGATCGGGAAGACATATCTGCCCTGAGGTTCGTAATCCGTTCCCCAGGAGTAGAAAAGAAACAGGAAACATACGCATGATAAAGCGGCAACAAGAAGCAGCAGCAAATATGGCGGAAGCTCTTTCTTACCCTCTTCTTCGGTTTCTTTTTTAATAAGTCTTTTTATCACGCATCCGACAAATCCGACGGTTCCTATTAAGAAAACATAGCGGAAAACCTTGTATATGACCTCGGGTGCGAGGATGTCGGTATAACCGAAAGCCGCAATGAAACTTCTCTCGGTTGAAAAGATAAAATCTTTATCGTTTAAAAGGGAGATGATCGGAAGTCCTCTGTTCTTAAGTGTATTTCTGAGTGAGGGTTTAAGAGTATCAACGGCATACATCTCACTTGATGCTTCAAGAGATTTAAGACCGAAGATATCGGTTTTGTAAAGGACGATATTTCTTATGACAAAGAAGCCGGTAAAAAGTATCACGATGCCAATAGCGATCGAGGTATATATAAGGATCTTCTTTCTGTCTTCTTTTCTTGTGATGATAACGATCAGAAGATACACAAGAGAAAACAGTATCCAGCCGTATGAATTGTAGTATGAAAGAGCAACCGTTATGATCCCGACGGCAAGCAGTACAAAAGGTTTGATATCCGTTTCTTTCCCGGCGATAAGTATCCACGAATATACGATAAGCATTGCGCCTGCCACAGCGAAAATGTCGTTGTTGACGTAGCTTGAAAGAAAAGCGAGCTGCGGAAGTGATGCGAGCAAAAGACAGACGAACCATTTGACGAATTCGTCTTTTAGGATAAGATCTAAGATTTTAAAAGCGAGGAACACAACCGTTGTTCCCGCGATAACACTCGGAAATCTCGCAGCGATAAGCAGAGCTTCCGGGGACGAAGAAAAGACTGAAACCATCTTCATGCAGAAGGAAGATAAAAGCCCGGGAAGCCA
>CACZOG010000165.1 GCA_902782715.1 uncultured Lachnospiraceae bacterium
CTTCCTTACGGTGATTCGGAGTTCTACAACGAAATGGAAGGCGTGTTCAGAAAATGCGGATTTGACAGCCGGTACTTATTGTTCCTTTACAAATTTGTCGATGCCGACAACGTTTCCTCATATGACTGGGGCAGCAGCGGCTTTGACGGATGGGGTTCGTACGATGAGTCGTATTACGAGAATGATTACTACTGGAATGATTACGACTGGAGCTGTTTCGACTGGGATGACTTCTATTCGAGTGATTACGACTGGGATGATTACGATTACAGCGATGACTGGAATTATGATTACTGGTACGACGACTATAATTACTACGATTATTGCGACGATTACTATTACGACGATTACTGGTATTAAAAGAATATAACCGGATTCCGGTCAGTTAAGAAAAGACTGAATGATGTCGTTCCACTCTTTTTTGGAACGGGAACCGACATATTCATCAAGAATATTACCGTAAGAATCTATAATGAGAGTTGTGGGAACATACTGCATATCGCCCACTCCCCAGTAATATATGTCTTCATTGCAGATAAGGTGTGTATAATCGGCACCTGTCTGCTCAACATAATAAATAGCGGTATCCGTACCGTCCATATCATTGACATCACAAACGATCCCGATGAACTGAACTTCTTCGGGGTCGTATTCTTTTGCAAGCGCACCGAGATCGGGCATTTCCTGAAGACAGGGACCGCAGAAAGTTCCCCATACGTTTACAAAATTAATATCCGCATTGGTGAAAACAGACTGATTGACGGGATTTCCGTAAATGTCAACGGTATAAAAAGAACCGCTTGCCGAACCGTCGTTGTCGGATGCGGTATCAGTAGAATCTGAAGATACTGAATTATCGGAAGCTGAAGAAGTGTTATCTTCATCCCAGATCGAGGAATCATACCATGATGAATCGGTATAATCATCATCTATTGATGACTGCTCGCCGGAAGCATTGCCTGTCTGTTCGTTTGAAGCGGTTTCTTCAGTCTGTTTGGCCGGGTCGATCACCGTAATTTCGTCATCGGAGAATAAACTCTCGTCAAGGAGCGTGCATCCCGTCATGGCAAGAATAAGAGAAGCAACGGTTAAAGGATAAAATATCTTTTTATTCATACGGTAATAACCTCACGGAAATTTTTAATAAAAGAGGTCGCGATACCACTTAAGGGATTCCTTGTAAGCGGTATATACAACGTCCACATCATATCTGTCGATCACTTCAAGACGGTTGAGTTCGTTGAAATCTCCCGCCTCATACATTTTTACGAAATAAAAGACTTTATAGAAATCGCCTTTCTCATTAAGAAGAGCGTCTGAGATCTCTTTTGACACGTTTACCATCTGAAGGGCTTCTTCCATCGGCTTTGAAAGAATGATATCGAGCACTGAGAAAAGTCCCATCAGGAATAATTCGTCGGATTTAAGCGCAAGACCGTAGCTCGGAGCAAGGTTTTCGGCGAACTTCGCACGAAGAAGCGAAAGACGCGTGATCTCATTAGGCTTGTCGGAACAGAGTTCTTTGGCAACGGCTGTCGTGATCCATTTCTTCAATTCTTTCTGACCGAGCATTGCAGCCGCATGACGAATGGAAGTGATCTTTGAATTGCGGCTCATTCTGTTTACGATCTCAAGGAGCGAGATAACAAGTGCAGTATCTCTTGAAATGATATCTGCCGCTTTGGTCAGATCGTAATCGGGAGCGTTTACAACGTTTAAAAGACTTAAGTAATTGATCTTTAAAGGAGCAACTTCCGTTTCGCCCTTGGTAATGGGAATACGATAGAAAGGTCCTTCATAGAAATGATATCCGCCCTGGGCTTTGAGTTTCTCATAATCCTCCATGGACTGAATGTTTTCTGCGATAAGTCTGATGTTCGGATAGCATTTCGAGAAATATATCTGAGCTTTTGTAATATCGATCCTGGTGTAATCAAGATAGATGTAATCGATGAGAGTTAAAACCGGACGGTATTTTTCGAAGTCCGCAACTTTTAACTTGCATATCGCAAATTTATATCCGTCGGATTTTAATTCCTTGATCCTTTCTACATAGGTTTCGTCGGGAGTGAGAGAGTTATCCATAAGCAGCACGAGTCTCTGGTGAGGCGCACGGCATTTGGATTTGATATCCGTGAAAATGGAGATCGAATTGACGGGAATGAAGATCTCTTTGTCGCTTGAGAGAGTGGTCATTCCGACATTATCGACTATCTCGAGTCCGTCTATCTGTCCTACGGAGTCAAACATCTCCGTGGTCGATAAAAGAGGATTGATAAATATATTGTTCTTTCTTGAAAGCAGTGAATATGATTTCACGGCCATTTTTTCATCAAATAAAGGAAGTAATACAGCAAGCATTTTTCCACCTCCATACCTAATAGAATTTTACACTAAAATCGGGCATAAAACAACACGAAAACGGTGTTTTTGGATATAAGTAACGAGTGCAATAAGTGATTTCGTATGATATAATATATATTTGGGATTGAATGTAAAAGCTCAATCGGAGGAGACGTATGGCAACTTGGAAATCCAGGGGCTTAAGAGGCTCGGCACTGGAAGAAATGATCAACAGGACGAACGAAAAATATCGTGACGAAGGTCTGGCTTTGATACAGAAGATTCCCACGCCCATCACGCCGGTTGAGATAGATCAGAGAACAAGGCAGATCACACTCGCATATTTCGATCAGAAAAGTACCGTCGATTATATCGGAGCGGTACAGGGGATCCCGGTTTGTTTCGATGCCAAAGAGAGTGCTTCGGAAACGTTTGCTCTTCAGAATATCCACGATCATCAGTACAAGTTCATGGAAGACTTCGAGAATCAGGGCGGAGTGGCATTCTTTTTGATCTATTATACATCAATTGACGAATTTTATTATTTACCCTTTGAATACCTTAAGATCTTCTGGGAGCGAGCGAAGAACGGAGGCAGGAAGAGTTTCAGACATGACGAACTAAATCCCGCCTACATAATCCCCAGGGACGATGATGTGCTTGTTCCTTATCTGGAAACGCTTAAGATCGATCTTGCAGACAGGGATTGATATAAAATACCGAGTTATAACGGAAGGATATAAAAAATGAAATGGCATAAAATAACGATCAAAACAATAACGGAAGCTGAAGACATCATAATCTGCTACATGGAAGACATCGGACTCGAGGGTGCGCAGATCGAAGATAAAATACCTCTGACTCCGCTTGAGAAAGAGCAGATGTTCGTGGACATTCCTCCGATGACAGAAGAGGATGACGGAATCGCATATCTTAACTTCTTCGTTGAAGAGGAAGAAGGCGTTGATATCAATGAGATCGTAAGCAATGTTAAGGAAGAACTCGAGAGTATCAAGGAGTTTACGGATATCGGCGAAGGAAGCGTAATGCTTTCCGAGACCGAAGACCTTGACTGGATCAATAACTGGAAGAAATACTTCCATCAGTTCTACATTGACGATCTGCTTGTAATCCCTTCCTGGGAAGAGATCGAAAACCCCGAGCATACGGGCAAGATACTTCATATCGATCCCGGAACCGCATTCGGAACCGGAGCACATGAGACTACCAAACTCTGCATAAAGCAGATAAGAAAATACGTTACTAACGATACCGAGATCCTCGATGTCGGATGCGGAAGCGGAATCCTCGGAATCGTTGCGCTTATGTACGGTGCAAAGCATGCGAAGGGAACGGATCTTGATCCCTGTGCGCTTGATGCTTCCAAAGAAAATCTTATCAATAACGGAATCTCACCCGATGATTTCGAGATCATCATCGGCAATATCATTAATGACAAGTCCGTTATGGACTGGGCGGGATATGAGAAATACGATATCGTTGTTGCCAATATCCTTCACAACGTGCTTGATATCTTAACACCCGTTATTATCGATCAGTTAAAGCCGGGCGGAATTTACATCACATCGGGTATCATCGATGAAAAAGAAGAATTCATGCTCGATGTAATGAAGCGCGACAACCTCGAAGTCTTAGAGGTTACGAGAATGGGCGAGTGGGTTTCGATCACCGCACGTAAGAATGCTTAAGGGATAAAAAATGTACCATTTCTTTGTTGCAAAAGAGAATATGATCGATCACACGGTCATTATCGAAGGCAGGGACTACAATCACATAAAGAATGTCTTAAGAATGCATGAGGGAGAGGAATTAAGCGTTTCAAACGGCGAGGATGATAACGAATACCGGTGTATTATCGAAAGCTTTGAAGAAGATAAAGTTGTCTGCAAACTGATATTCGTAAAGAAAGCAGATGCGGAACTCCCTTCGAAAGTGTATCTTTACCAGTGCCTTCCCAAAGCCGACAAGATGGAAATGATCATTCAGAAATGCGTTGAACTCGGCGTATACGAAATAATCCCCGTGGCATCCAAAAGATGCGTGGTCAAACTGGATGACAAAAAGGCCGGCAGCAAGATCGCAAGATGGCAGTCGATAGCAGAGGCTGCATCCAAACAGAGCAAAAGAGCAATTGTCCCGGCTATCGGACAGGTACTTTCTTTTGACAAAGCACTTGAGGATGCAAAGAAAGCCGATATGGTACTCATTCCTTACGAGATGTGCGAAGACAGGGATGTTACCAGAGAAGTGTTTGAGAGTATAAAGCCGGGTAAGGACATCGCAATTTTTATAGGTCCCGAAGGCGGATTTGATGAGGGCGAAGTTGAGAAAGCCATGGCAAACGGCATTACACCCATCTCGCTCGGAAAGAGGATATTAAGAACCGAGACGGCGGGAATGACAGCTATTGCATGGATCTCATTCTGCCTTGAAATACTTTCTTAAACTGCGGATAAAGACATAGAAAAAATCCCCAAGCGGGTAATCGATAGATAAAAAAGAAATAAAGAACGGATCAGAAAAATGGAATGTTATCTGGATAATTCGGCCACGACAAAATGTTTTGACGAAGTGATAGAAGCGGTCGAATCTGAAATGAGAGACTTTTACGGTAATCCCTCAAGCATGCATAATAAGGGATTCGAGGCCGAGAAGAAAATAAGAGAGACCACTAAACTCATCGCATCAACGCTTAAATGCAACGAGAGTGAGATAGTTTATACATCGGGCGGTACCGAGAGCGACAATATGGCTTTGATCGGTATTGCGAGAGCATATAAGAGAAGCGGCAATCATATCATCGTATCCGCGATCGAGCATGCTGCGATCTTGCAGACTGCGGAATACCTTAAAGAAGAAGGATATGAGATATCGTATCTTTCGACGGATGAAAACGGAACGGTTGATCTTGAGGAACTCGGATCGCTTGTAAGAGAAGATACGATCCTTGTTTCGATAATGGCGGTTAACAACGAGATCGGAACGGTTCAGCCGATCGAAGAGATCTCAAAGATCATAAAACGCAGGAATCCCAATGTTATCTTTCACGTAGATGCGGTTCAGGGATACGGCAAAGTTAAGATCATTCCGGGCAAAATGGGAATAGATTTAATGAGTGTCAGCGGACACAAGATCCACGGCCCCAAAGGCGTGGGGTTCTTATATGTATCCTACAAGGTTAAGATCAAACCCATAATCTTCGGAGGAGGGCAGCAGAAGGCTTTAAGATCCGGTACCGAGAACGTATGCGGTATCGTGGGACTCGGTGCTGCGATAAAAAGAGTTTTTGAAGGTTTTGATGAAGATACCGAAAGAATGAGTTCGTTAAGGGATTACCTGATCGGGCGTATAGAAGAGATCAATGATGTAAAGATAAACGGAAATCCCGATGCGAGAGCACCTCATATAGTTAGTGCATCCGTAAGGGGGGTAAGAGCCGAAGTTTTACTTCATGCTCTTGAAGAGAAGGGAATATATGTTTCTTCGGGAAGCGCATGTGCCACCAATAAACCTGCGGTTTCCGCAACATTAAAGGCTATAAATCTGGATAAGGATCTTCTTGAGTCCACGATCCGATTCAGCTTTTCGGTTTTAACAACGAAAGAAGAAGTTGAATATGCGGCAGACAATCTTGCGGCATGCATCGAAACGTTAAGGAAGTATGTAAGAAGATAGAGGCTAATAAGTAACTTTAACAGGGGATTAAAATGTTACCGTTTTCCACCACGATCGTTCTAAGTTTAATCGAATATTTTTGCGTTATAGTCCTTCATGTCATTTACGCATACAGTAATTTCGGAATCGAGGAGTCACTCTGGTCGGCTCTCGGTTTCATACCCATTCTGCTTACTGTTTTATTTTTCAGATTAATGAAAAAAGAATCCGTAATAGTCAGGGTTTTCTATATTTCCATGCTTATCGCGAGTTATTTCATCTCGTGGAAAATTGAAACGCTCGGAATGCTCATAATGGTTTATTTTGCGGGCGCACTCATGATAGCGCTTCATTCCGACAGAAAACTCATGCTTGAATATTCTATCGTATCTTCCGTGATCCTTGCGGTTGTCGCGGTATTCCAGATGGATCTTATCGCTCAGGTCTGTCCTTCGCAGCTTTATTACATTTACATGATACTGTATGCTTTCGGAATGGTAACGCTTGTATTCATGGCGAGCGGCATTAAGAATTACAAGCAGAAGATGGAAGAGAAAAACGAGGAAGCACAGAACGCTCTGGAAGCAAAGAGCAACTTCCTGGCGAACATGTCTCATGAAATAAGAACTCCCATGAATGCCATCTGCGGTATGGCACAGCTTTTATCCGAGAAAGAACTCGGCGACGAAGAATCCGAATATGTCGAGACGATTCAGAAATCCAGTGCTTCACTTCTTTCGATCATCAACGAGATCCTGGACTTCTCCAAGATCGATTCCGGTAAAATGGAGATCAATGAAGACGAGTACCATTTCAATTCGCTCATCCACGACGTATTAAGTATCATTGAATTCAGACTTAAAGGCAAATCCGTCAAACTCATTACGGAGATCAATCCCAACGTTCCGAGGATACTTATCGGTGACGAATTAAGAATAAGACAGATACTCATCAACCTTTTGAACAATGCAGTTAACTTCACTCATCGAGGAAGCATTACCCTTAAGATCGTGTGGGTTTCACAGGGCGATGACAAAGGTGTACTCGAAGTTGAGGTAAAAGATACAGGTATCGGTATTTCCGAAGAAAACATGGGCAAGCTGTTCAAGGCCTTCGGTCAGATCGATACAAGAAAGAACAGAAATGTTGAAGGTACCGGTCTCGGACTTGCAATCTCAAAGAACCTGCTTGAATTAATGGGCGGCGGAATCTGGGCAACCAGTGTTCCCGAATACGGTTCAACATTCAGTTTCACACTTCCTCAGAGAGTCAAGGACAAACGTCCGTCCAATTACAAGAACGATCATGATATCATCGTAAGACAGAACGAAGAATTTAAGATCTCGTTTAAGGCTCCTACCGCAAGAGTCATGATTGTCGATGATAACAAAGTCAACCTTCTTGTTGCTTTTGAGATCATGAAGAGATTCGGTTTCGAAGCGACTACGATCGACAACGGTGCAGAGGCATTAAACAGGATCGAAGAACATCTTATCACATACGATATGATCTTCATGGATCACATGATGCCTTTTATGGACGGTGTCGAAACTACCGAGAAGATCAGAGCGCTTGATTCTCAGTATGCAAAAGAAATACCCATTGTCGCACTTACCGCCAATGCTATAAAAGGTGTTGAAAAACAGTTTAAAGATGCGGGAATGAACGACTACCTGTCAAAGCCCATTAACGTAGATCAGTTAAACGACATCTTAAAGAGATGGCTTCCGCTTGAGAAACAGATCCGTGTCGTTGACGGCGAGGAAATGAAGCCGATAACGGAGAACGTAGTCAAGACTAAAGAGCAGATAGAAGAAGAGATGCTCTACTCGATGAAGGGAGTCAATGTCGAAAACGGTATAAGAAACTGCGGCGGAAACAAGAGCGTTTACATCAGGATCTTACAGACATTCTCATCTTCCAACCTTTCCACGGGACTGGAAACTTATTACAACGATGCCGACTGGAACAACTATGAAGTTATCGTGCACTCGATAAAGGGAGCATGCAGAAATATCGGTGCCGAAGAGCTTGCCGACAAAGCATATAAGCTTGAACTGGCAGCCAAGGAAAAGAATATCGAATTCATCAAAATGAACAATGACAGATTCCTTGAAGAGTACAAGGAACTGATAAGCATTATCACCAAGGAAATCATTAAGGCAAACAAACCGGGAACTTGAAAATAAATTGTCAAAACAGTGATTTTTTAGTATAATTTTAAAGATGACAAATCATCGACAAGGGGGGAATATGTTCAGAATTGCGATATGTGATGACGAGATGACGTCACTCATGATTAACAAGGCATTGACGGAACAGATACTTGAAGAAGAAAAAATCGAATACAAGATCACCACATTTGAAGACATGGTTTCGATGATAAGGGGAATCATGGACGAAAATGAAGAGTACGATCTGCTTTTATCCGACATCCTGGCAGTTGGAATGAACGGGATCGAAGCGGCTGAAGAAATAAGAAGACTCGGGGATAAGATTCCCATTGTTTTCATCTCTTCGACGGCTGAGTATGCCCTGGACGGATACAGAGTAAATGCATTAAGATACATTCAGAAACCCGTTGTGATCGATAAGTTAAGAGAAGCACTTCTTGAAGCTTATGCCAAAGCCGGAACGAAGAAGAAAGAATACTTGTCATTCCAGGTTGCGGATAAATTCCACAAGGTTAATCTTGACGATATAATCTATCTTGAGAGTATGGGCCGTGACACACATGTCGTAACAAGAACGGAAACGATTCCCGTTCATGCAAAATTCTCCGATATGGAGAAGCAGGTACCCGCTGACAGATTTGTCAGATGCCACAGATCTTACATAATCAATCTGTCCGAAGTAAAGGACATTGCAAGATACAGATTCATGACGAAGGGCGGAATAGAGATTCCCATAAGTCAGCTTCAGTATACGGAAGTAAAAAAGAGTTTTATAGATTTTGAACAATAGTTCAAAACAAAGGAAGCGTGATGACAGACACTTATTTGATCAAATACGGAGAGATTTTCTTAAAGGGCAAGAACAGATTTATTTTTGAAGATGCTCTCGTGAACAGGATTACCGAAGCGGTAGAGAAAGTAGAAGGTGAATTCAGGGTTCACAAATATCTTTCAAGAATTTACGTAGAATGTAAAAGCGATTACGACGAAGAAGAACTGATCGCGGCAATTAAGAAAGTTTTCGGTGTATTGGCGATCTGCCCCGTACTTGTTCTTGAAGACAAAGGCTTCGATGATCTTAAAGAACAGATCGTTAAATATGTGGCTGATACGTATCCCGACGTGAACTTTACGTTCAAGATGCTTTGTAAAAGAGCAAGAAAAAACTACCCATTAAATTCACAGGAAATGAACTGCAGCCTCGGAGAAGTGCTGCTTGATACATATCCCGGATTAAAGGTGGATGTTCATAAACCTGATGTATTGATTACCGTTGAAGTCAGGGAGAAAATATACGTTTATTCCAAATCGATCCCCGGTCCCGGAGGAATGCCTGTAGGCACTGCGGGAAAGGCAATGGTTCTTTTATCCGGAGGTCTGGATTCTCCCGTCGCCGCTTATATGATATCAAAAAGAGGCGTTAAGATCGATGCGGTATATTTTCATGCTCCGCCTTATACATCCGAAAGAGCCAAAGAAAAGGTTGTCGATCTCGCGAAGATAGTTTCGGAATATACGGGCAGCATCAAGCTTCATGTTATAAACTTCACGGAAATACAGATGGCCATTTATCAGAAATGTCCGCCCGATGAACTTACGATCATCATGAGACGTTATATGATGAGAATAGCGGAGATTATCGCCAAAGAGAGCAACTGCTTAGGTCTTGTTACGGGCGAGAGCATCGGACAGGTGGCAAGCCAGACAATGCAGTCACTCATGTGCACAAACGAAGTATGCACGCTTCCCGTGTACAGACCTTTGATCGCATTTGACAAGCAGGATATCGTTGATATAGCAGAGAAGATCAATACTTACGAAACAAGCATCCTGCCTTACGAAGACTGCTGTACGATCTTCGTAGCCGAACATCCCGTTACGAAGCCTGTTCTCGGGGTGATCGAGATGCATGAACATAATCTTGACGACTGCATAGATGAAATGCTTAAGAAAGCACTTGATGAGCGCGAGATCATAGAAATTTAAAAAAACAGGTGCGAGACACCTGATTTAAAAGAAAAGGTGCCCGGCTCCCGAATGGGAGATAGGCACCTGACTTTTTTTCAAAAGAAAAAAGCAATACAGTAAACTGCATTGCTTTAAACTCAACAAATCTTACTTGGATTATACGATGTAAGGCTTAAGTACGTTTAATACTTCTTCGCAATCGTTCTCAGCATGGATGTTAAGCTCGATGTTCTTAGATAAATCAAGAGAGAAAATTCCCATGATTGATTTAGCATCGATAACATATCTTCCTGAAACGAGGTCGAAATCATAATCAAATTTAGTAATATCATTTACGAATGCTTTTACCTTATCGATTGAGTTTAAAGAAATAGTAACTGTCTTCATAAAGAATAACCTCCTTTTTACGTTTAGTAATGTTGTGATTTCCAATCACGTGTTTATAATATTGTAAAAGCCGTAAAAAGTCAATCTGAAAATGTTACAAAAATAACGGAGTCAAAAATGAAAACAATAGCATTCCATAACCTTGGCTGCAAAGTAAATTCATACGAAACAGATGCAATGGCACAAAAATGCAGCGAAAAAGGATATAAAATTGTAGACTTTGAACAAAAAGCCGACATTTACGTGGTAAATACATGTTC
>CACZOG010000166.1 GCA_902782715.1 uncultured Lachnospiraceae bacterium
CCGGTGGGCAGGCTTGATAAGGATTCCGAAGGACTTCTTCTTATAACAAATGACGGTGCACTGGCACATGAACTTCTGTCTCCGAAAGCCCATGTCGATAAAGTGTATTTCGTAAAGCTGGATAAGGAATTAAAAGAAGAGGACCGTGCAAAGATCGAGGACTGCATAGATATCGGAGATGAAAAGCCCTGTCTTCCCGCGAAGGTTGAGACAAAGGGTGAAAAAGAAGCTTTCATCACAATAAACGAAGGAAGATTTCATCAGGTAAAAAGAATGTTTGCGGCCGTCGGATACGAGGTTTTGTATCTCAAAAGGATTTCGATGGGAACGCTTATGCTGGATGATGGATTAAAACCCGGCGAATACAGGAAACTATCCGAAGAGGAGATTGTAAACTTACGAAAGAGAGGACGATGATATGTCAAGGGAAGCCAATCAGAAGTACAAACTCATATACCTTATCAGAATTATGGAATCGCTGACAGACGAAGAACATTCTCTTACGATGTCCGAGATCATTTCGGAGCTTGAAAAATACGGAGTGAGTGCGGAACGTAAGAGCATTTATGATGATTTTGAAGCCATGCGTACTCTCGGCTATGATGTGATCGGTGATGAATCCGGAAGATATTATGCATATTTCCTCGGCGGAAGAAAATTCGAGCTTGCGGAGCTTAAACTCCTTGTAGATTCGATAAGCGCATCAAGATTTATCACAGACAAAAAATCAAAAGCCCTCATTAAGAAACTTGAGGAATTTACGAGTGTCCACAATGCCAAGCAGCTTGAAAGACAGGTTGCGGTTTTTGACAGAGTCAAGACCATGAACGAAAGCATTTATCTTAACGTGGATATGATCCATTCCGCGATCGCAGAGAAATGTCAGATAAGATTTAAATATTTTAATTATACACCCAAGAAAGAGATCGAATTCAGAAGAAACGGTGAATATTATTACGTATCGCCCTGGGCACTCATCTGGAGTGATGAGAACTATTATCTGATCGCTTATGATTCTGAAGATGATAAAATAAAGCATTACAGGGTTGATAAGATGACCAAAATGGATCTTGTTGATGCGAAGAGAGAAGGTGCAGCCGCATTTAAGCAGATCAACGTATCCGATTATGCTGGCCAGGTTTTCGGAATGTATTCCGGAAGGATCGAACGTGTCAGAATGGAATTTGATAACGAACTTGCCGGAGTCGTAATAGACAAATTCGGTAAGGATGTTAATATAATCAAAACAGGCAGCAAGAAGTTTGTTGTCAGTGAAAATGTTTGTGTCAGCAACCAGTTCTTTGGCTGGATCTTCGGACTCGGTATGGGAGCCGGGATAATTGGACCGCAGTCCGTGATCGATGAGATGAACAGTGAGTTAAGAAAAAGACTTGAAGGGGAAAAATAATGAGATTATCCGAATTGGAAAAGTATGACAATGTCGTCATTCAGATGCACGACAATCCGGATCCCGATGCGATAGCATCGGCTTTCGGACTTTACAGGTACTGTCAGGACAAACTGGTAAAGGCCAAGATTGTATACAGCGGAAGAAATCAGATCCAGAAATCCAATCTTGTGCTTATGATCAAGGAATGCGAAATTCCCATCGAATATGTTGAAGCGGATACTGATTTCGGCGATTCGCTTTTAATTACCGTTGACTGTCAGCATGGCGAAGGAAACGTTACCAACCTTACAGCAAAGCATATTGCGATCATAGACCATCACCAGGGAGTCGGGGAAGCTGAGATCAAAGAAGTTCATCCGTATCTCGGAAGCTGCTCCACCGTAATCTGGATGATGATGGTAAAAGAAGGTTTTAACATCGATGATGATGTAAAGCTTGGAAGTGCGTTTTATTACGGACTTATGACCGATACAAGTAACTTCATGGAAGTAAGCCATCCTCTCGACAGGGATATGATGGACTCGGTTGTTTATTCCAAAACACTCATCAAACTTTTAACCAATTCTAACATATCGTTAAATGAACTTGAGATAGCGGGACAGGCGCTTATCCATTATGATTTTGATGAAGAGAATCAGTACCTCATCATTTATTCAAAGCCCTGCGATCCCAACATCTTGGGATTCATCAACGATCTGGCTTTACAGGTTGATAAGGCTCATGTATCCGTTGTATATAATGAATTAAACATCGGTTTCAAACTTTCCGTAAGAAGCTGCGTAAAAGAAGTTAAAGCGAACGAGCTTGCTGATTTCCTTACTGAGAAGATTGGTTCGGGCGGCGGACATGAGGAAAAAGCCGGCGGCTATATCGACAAGGAACTTTTCAACAGAGTTTACAACGGTCTGGACATCGATGAATATTTAAGAGATAGACTGAAGAGATATTACAAGAATACCGAGATCATTTACGTTAAGGACTACAACATCGATCTTAACGGAATGAAGAAATATGCGAAGAAACACATCAAGAGAGGCTTTGTCGATCCCGCACAGATTCTTCCCGAGGGTACTCCGATTACGATAAGAACAATCGAAGGCGATATTGATATTAAAGTCGACAGCAATTTCTATATCCAGATAGGCCTCAAAGGAGAAGTATGGCCCATCAGAAAAGAGAAGTTCTACAAGACATATAAGGAACTCGATGAAAAATATGAATTTGCAGGAGAATATGAACCTGCG
>CACZOG010000167.1 GCA_902782715.1 uncultured Lachnospiraceae bacterium
CAATTTATGCCGTGCTATATGCAAGGCTCTTGGAAAGACTCTTGACGAGATTTTCTGGGAGGAAGAATAATCAGGCAAACGAATCTTATGAGAAGATTTGTAAGTAATTCCGCATTCAATACAATAATTATCTTTTTTATCAGTCGGCGAAAATGCCTTCTTTGTATGC
Organism: uncultured Lachnospiraceae bacterium; assembly: GCA_902782715.1. Classification (GTDB taxonomy): domain Bacteria; phylum Bacillota; class Clostridia; order Lachnospirales; family Lachnospiraceae; genus UBA3766. The sequence continues at coordinate 170 of CACZOG010000167.1, forward strand.
AACTAACAATGCATCGAGTTCTTCGACCTCTTCCATAAGTCTCTTACCGTTATCGGTATCACGTACATACATTCTCTTATCGAAGGTTTCTACCGTTAGCGTATCCGAAACGATATCAGTCTCGAGTGCTATGGCTTTCGCTTTGGATTCGAATTTCTCGTGCTGAACAAGCCAGCTTCCGTGCGAGTCAATTGCAAGTGTGTAACCAGCCATTCCTGTCTTGTCATGATATGCTTTGGAGAATCCGCCGTCTATCATTAAGACTTTGCCGCCCGCTTTAATCGGGGTCTGGCCATTCTTTATTTCAATGGGCACATGTCCGTTTATAATCTTGGAATATTTGCCGTTTGCACCGAATTCTTTTAAGATTGCATCTGCAACTTTTTCATCTTCTTCAATGAATCTGTAATATGGGTCTTTTACTTCTTTGTGAGTCTCTTTGTCGTCAATGAAAAGTCTCTCGAAAGTTGTCATTTTGCTTCTTCCGTACAAAGGCGAAAGCGGTCCGCACCAGAGATACCATAAGATGTCACCGCCCTTTTCCCTGTCCTTTGAGCCTATCGGAGCATAATATCCTTTTCTTGCATAGCTGTCCAATAATTCGTACATTGCACGACCGTATGTATCCTGTCCGCAGATTTTGGAATGCTTAAATGTTCCGTCTTCGTTTAAAAGAACGCATCCGTGATAAATCAGGTTATCGTTATAAAGACGATACATCGCGCCTTTCTTGTAAAGGAACTTGATGTGCTTCTTTAACTTCTCGGAATTCATGAAAGCCTTAACAAGCTGTTTTACTATCTGGTCTTCTTCGGGTGTCAATTTATAGGGGTCCTTCGAATCTATCGTAACAAAATCGCAGTGATTTAATGCATATTCTTTATCTCCGATTTTAACCGTCTTCTTTTCATAATCAATCTTATCCAAAAGCAGCTGGTCGTCCATTTCGAAATCGGGATTTCTCTTTATTACTTCGCCTTCAAGTTTAAACTGAATTGCGGTAATTGCTTCGTACATTCTGCTCTCAATCTCAGAAGCATTTAAGAATTCACCGGAGCTTGTTTCTTTTAACTTGAATTTCGTACTGTCGGAGCACTTGTATGTTTCCATTGCATATGTTGCAAGAGGTAAAAGATTGATTCCGTATGCGTCCTCAATAATAGAGAGATTACCGTATCGCGCGGACATTCTTATTACATTCGCGATACATGCCGGATGGCCTGCTGCCGCACCCATCCAGACTACATCGTGATTGCCCCATACAAGATCAACCGAATGATACGAAAGAAGCGTATCCATGATTTTATGAGGTCCCGGTCCCCTGTCGTAAATATCTCCGACAATGTGAAGATGATCGACAACCATGCGCTGAATAAGCGTTGCAATGGCAATAATGATATTATCTGCTTCTTCCACTCTTACAATCGTATCAATAATGCTCTTGTAATATTTTTCCTTATCGTTTATCTCTTCTTTTTCGGTAATCAGTTCTTCGATAACGTATCTGTATTCATCGGGAATGGCTTTACGTACCTTTGAGCGTGTATATTTGCTTGAAACGCGTTTTAAGACGTCTACAAGGTCCATAATCGTCTCTTTGTACCATTCGTTGGTATTAAGCCCTTCAGCCTTGATTAACTCAAGTTTCTCCTTGGGATAGTAAATCAGAGTGGCAAGTCTTTTCTTGTACTCCGTTCCTTTGGTATCTTTTAACACCACGTCTATTTTTCTCTTTACGGTTCCCGAACCGTTCTTTAACACATGCTCAAACTGCTCATATTCGCCGTGTACGTCCGTCAGGAAGTGTTCTGTACCCTTTGGCAGGGAAAGTATCGCCTCGAGGTTAATAATCTCTGTAGCGGCCTTCTCGTAGGTCGGGTATTGTTTCGCGAGTATTCTTAAATATTTTCTGTCAGTCATGCTGTAACTCCTGTACATTTTTTTGCATTTGCATGCATCGGGTAAACCAAATCCGTAACACAAGTTGCCCGATGTTTACTGAAATAATTATACCATTTTTTGCAAACAAAAAAGAAGCCTTAAGCCTCTTTTTTGAATATATCTTTATCTTATATTACACCGTAAGGTCCTTTGCTTCTTCAATGGGCATCGGCTTGCCCCAGATGTAACCCTGAATGTAATCGCATCCGATTTCTTCGAGAGTTTTTATCTGATCCGATGTTTCAACACCTTCGGAAATAACCTCGAGATTAAGGATATGTCCGATTGAAATAATCGTGGCAACGTATTGCTTGGATGATTCATTCGTATTCATAACGTCGATGAACGACTTGTCAATCTTTAACAGATTCGCAGGGAATTTATGAAGGTACGAAAGCGATGAATAACCGGTTCCGAAATCATCGATTGCAACCTGCATTCCGAGGGCCTTTATTTCTTCGATTCTCTGAAGAGCTTTTTCATCGGAATCAATCATAATGGATTCGGTAATCTCCATCTTGAAGTCTTCGGCTTTAACGCCCATTCCGTCAATCAGATTCTTGATTTCTTCTATGAAATCATTCTTCATAAGATGACGAACCGAAATATTGCTGCTTATTCTTAAATTCTTTTCACCGTCTTTGTTAATTTCGGAAAGGAAATTGGCAGCTTTTCTTAATACTGCGATATCAACCTTGTCAATCAGTCCGGCATTCTCGGCAACAGGAATGAAATCTGCGGGAGAAATAAACTTGCCATCCTCATCCTGAAGTCTTGCCAATGCTTCAAATCCCACAAGCTTGTGAGACATATCATACTGAGGCTGAAGATAAGTCATAATCTGATCGTTGTCCAAAGCCACGCGAAGTCTTCTTTCTATCGCAAGATAATGTTCTGTCTTTAAAAGTTCGGGAGTAAAACGGAGTACCTTATTTGTTCCACCGTTTTTCTTAACTTCATGCAAAGCGGCATCCGCACATGAAAGAAGCACACCCGCATCGGGAGCATCCTTGGGAAATTCCGCATAACCGAAACGTGCGGTCATAAAGAAATCACAATTATGTATCATGATCTTTCTTTCAAGTTCCGCTTCATAGGCTTCGATAGCCTTAACTATATCTTCGTTTTCAACATATCCTCTTAAGATCAGAGCATATTCATCGGATCCGAGACGAGCCACGAAATCAACCGTTCCCGTTTTACCGGAATCCGCGAGGTTTCTCCAGCGGTTGGCGATCTCGATGAGCATTTCATCGCCGGCTTTATGGCCAAGCGTATCATTGATATTCTTGAAATTACTAAGATTTACGGAAACAAGCGTGAATTTATAATTCTTCTTGATCAGATCTTCCATGTATACGGTAACCGCATATCTGTTCGGTAATCCCGTGAGCGTATCCGTAACCGCTATCTCTCGCATTTTCTCCTGGTATTTGCCGATACGCCTGTTATTGAAAAATATAATGCTTATCGCCAAAAGCGTTACGGAAGTGGTAAATAATCCCGTGAGGGAATTATAACTCTGCCTTACGAAAAAGCTCATTATCTGCATGGGAAGATTTGCGAATATCAAAAAAAGCGATGTGAAAAATCCCAGTCTTCTGAATAAAATAACAAGGAAGAAAACACAGACACTGGACAGAGAGGAATAAATACCGGTGAAATTCTGAATGGGAACAGGATTTCCGAATACATTGACAAAGCCTTCACCCCTGGTTGTCTGGATCGTAAAGAAGTTCGCAACAAAATAAAGCAAAAGAATCAGCACATAGTACACCTTGGAGATTTTTTTGCTCGCGGAAATACCCTTGAGGGTTTCGTTTATTTTCTTTCTTCTTCCGGATATATTCTTATCTTCTTTCATCCTTGAAATAACCTTTCGGAAGTATCCTTCCTGTTTCCTTACACCTATAAAAATATATCGTCATTTCAGGCAAAAATCTTAACCTGTGATATTCAAAAATCATTCATGATAAAATCAACCGTTTTTCGGTTGAATTTACAGGCGCCCGGCACCTGTAAATTTTCCTGTAAAGCAAAAAGGCCCCCGGCCCCCTGACGGGAGCCCGGCACCTGAATTTTATTACACTGTAATCTTACAGAAGTTCTTCTTTCCTTTTCTTACAATAAAGTCGCCTGCGTTAATGTCTTCTTTGGTGTAGGCTTTCTTGATGTCTGTGATCTTCTCATCATTAACCGTACATCCGCCCTGCTCGATGGTTCTTCTTCCTTCGGAACGTGTAGGAACAAGATTTGCGGCAACAAGAATGGAGATTAAATCAACCTGACCGTCTCTGAAAACTTCATCGGTAAGCTGACATGAAGGCATGTTCTCAAGACTTCCGCCGCCTGCGAAAAGCGCCTTGGATGCTTCTTTTGCCTTTGTTGCTTCTTCTTCGCCGTGAACCATCTTGGTAAGTTCGAACGCAAGGATTTCCTTAGCTTCGTTAAGCTGGCTTCCTTCCCATGAATCCATCTTGTCGATTTCTTCAAGAGGAAGGAATGTGAGCATTCTGATACATTTTAAAACATCAGAGTCTGCCACGTTTCTCCAGTACTGGAAGAACTCGTAAGGCGAAGTCTTCTCGGGATCAAGCCATACGGCACCCTTTTCCGTCTTACCCATCTTCTTTCCTTCGGAGTTAAGAAGGAGCTGAATGGTCATGGCGTATGCGTCTTTGCCGAGTTTTCTTCTGATAAGCTCTGTACCTCCGAGCATGTTAGACCACTGATCGTCACCGC
>CACZOG010000168.1 GCA_902782715.1 uncultured Lachnospiraceae bacterium
ATAAGCTTGCAGCCTTTTCCGAGATAATCATATTTTTCAAATGCACATTCGCTTACATCTCTTCCGTCGATAACCTGTATCATGTCAATATTATGAGCGATCGCATATTCAAAGTCTCTCTGATCGTGAGAAGGAACGGCCATAACTGCACCTGTTCCGTAGTTTGCAAGAACGAAATCACCGATGAACATACGGACTTCTTTGCCGTTTACGGGGTTAATACATGTAACACCCTTAAGCTCACATCCGGACTTGGTCTTGTTAAGTTCGGTTCTGTCCATATCGTTCTTCTTTAATGTCTCGTCAATGTAAGCCTGAACTTCTTCTTTATTGGTGATCCTGGGCATCAAATCTTTTACGATCTGTCCGTCGGGAGCAAGAACCATAAAAGTGATACCGTAAATCGTTTCGATACATGTTGTATAGATGGAGAATTCTCCGCCGCCGACAATCTGGAATTTAACTTCAACACCTTCGGAACGACCGATCCAGTGTCTCTGCATATCCTTGGTCGATTCGGGCCAGTCAATCTCATTAAGTCCTTCAAGAAGTTCATCCGCAAATGCAACCTGATCGATAACCCACTGCTTCATATTCTTTCTTACAACGGGATATCCGCCTCTTTCGGACTTTCCGTCGATAACTTCATCGTTTGAAAGAACCGTACCGAGTTCCTCACACCAGTTAACAGGCATGTCAATAAGCTTGGCATACCCTTTTTCATAAAGTTTCTTAAAGATCCACTGTGTCCATTTATAGTAAGAAGGATCGCTTGTTGCTATCATCTTTGACCAGTCGTAATCGAAACCGAGTTCTTTTAACTGCTTTGAAAAAGTCTTGATATTCTCCTGAGTAAATCCGTTGGGATGATTACCTGTTGTAACGGCATACTGCTCTGCGGGAAGACCAAATGAATCGTATCCCATGGGATGAAGGACATTGTAGCCCTGCATTCTCTTCATACGAGAAGAAATATCCGTAGCCGTATAACCTTCGGGGTGTCCCGCATGAAGACCTACTCCTGAAGGATAAGGGAACATATCAAGTGCATAAAACTTGGGTTTTGAAAAATCCCAGACATCTGTCTTGAATGTTTCGTGTTCCTCCCAGTATTTCTGCCATTTTGATTCGATTTCATGATGATTGTAACTTCTGCCCATAACTGCCTCACTAAATTTATTATTTCTTAAAAAATTATCTGATAATTAACTATTTCATTTTAAGTATCAATCATAAAAAAGTCAAACGATTCCGTCACTTCAGCGAATTATTTCATCAATCGTTGTAACTGTCGAAAAGGTTCCTTTGTTCTTCTGAATGATATCACGAAGCTTCTGAAGTTCAAAGTAGTTTACATAACATATCATTGTCTTATTCTCTCCGGCTATAGCGCCTTTGGAATCAATGATCGTGCATGTCTTGTTTAAATCGCGTTTGATCGCATCGATCAAAGCATTTTCGTCTTTGGTGATTATAGTAACCTGCTTGATGGCTTCGAAATGATCAGTGTATCTGTCGATTATAAGCGTTGCTACAACATACACGAGAAGACTTAAAAGAGCTGCATTTCTGTCTATAAGAAGAAAAGCCGCAAGATAAACCACGGAGTTAAAAGCGATAAGGATCGGCATCATCGAATAGTTTTTGCCTGTCTTATCGGTGATCTTCTTTAGGATGATGTTGGCAAGGATCTCGGAGCCGTCTATACAGCCGCCGCTTCTTAGGATGATGGATAATCCGAAACCGAGCAGAGCGCCGCCGAATGCAACTGCGATAAAATGTTCGGTATTCAGTTCAAAAGGCATCTCTTCAAAAAGAGCAAGGCCGAGCGTATATGTAAGAGATCCGACTATTGCTTTGATCGTGAATTTGAGCCCTAAGAAAAATGCACCCGCAATAACAAACGGAGCAAATATAAGAGCAACACATAAAGACAGGTTAAAACCCGTCAGTTTGCTTATAAGAATAGAAATACCGGCAGTACCGTAATCTATCGCATCATTCGGAAGCAGAATGCATGCAACGGAGAATGAAGCGATAAGTGCGCCGAGTATGATCAAAAGATATGAAATAAATGAAGAAAATCCCTTGTTCAAAGTGTTCTCCCGTCAAAAGAAAAAGGATGGTAAAAAGAATTTACCACCCTTCATCCGTTATGTCAAATCACAGTTTTATTCAACATTACCTTCAGCAACCTTGTCTGCTCTTTCCTTAACTTCTGCTTCCTGGATATCCGAAGGAGCCTGCTCGTAACGGGCAAATTCATATTCGAAATCTCCGCGGCCGCCCGTCATGGAACGAAGGTCCGTACAGTATCCGAAGAGACTCATCATGGGAATGTCTGCTTCAACAACTGTCTTTCCGCCGCCTGCGGGGTTCATACCGAGAACACGTCCTCTTCTCTTGTTAAGGTCACCCATTACGTCACCGGTATACTTATCGGGAACAGTAACCTTAAGATTAGCGATGGGCTCGAGAAGAATGGGACCTGCTTCCATGAAACCTTTCTTGAAGGCCTGGATAGTAGCCATCTTGAATGCCATTTCCGAAGAATCTACGGGATGATAAGATCCATCATAAAGGATGGCCTTAACTCCAACAACGGGATAAGCTGCAAGAGGTCCTCTTAAAACTGATTCCTGAAGTCCCTTTTCTACTGCGGGGAAGTAGTTCTTGGGAACTGCACCGCCGACTACTTCTTCTTCGAATACATAAGGAGCCTCAAGATCGCCCGATGGTTCGAATCTCATCTTAACGTGACCGTACTGGCCGTGTCCGCCTGACTGTTTCTTATACTTGTATTCAACATCTGATTTCTTCTTGATGGTCTCTCTGAAAGCTACCTTGGGTTTGGTAAGATCGATCTTAACTTTGTATTCGTTCTCAAGTCTTGACTGAATGATATCAAGATGAAGATCACCCATACCGTAAAGAAGCATCTGCTTGTTCTCTGCATCGTTAACAGCCTTAACGGTTAAGTCTTCATGCATGATCTTCTGAAGCGACTGTGCGATCTTATCAACGTCAGCCTTGTTAACAGCATGATATCTCTTGTATGTGTAAGGCTTGGGAAGATCGGCTTTACCGAATCTGATGATATGAGCCTTTGTTGACAATGTATTTCCTGTTCTTGCAGCGGTGATCTTAGCTAAAGCACCGATGTCGCCTGCATGAAGTTCTGATACTTCAATGGGTTTGTTGCCCTGAAGAAGATATATCTTACCGATCTTCTCTTCAACCTGCTTCTCATCGTTGTACATAAGATCATCTGTCTTAAGAACACCTGACATTACCTTGATAAGAGAATATTTTCCGATAAAAGGATCTACGATAGTCTTAAAGATATATGCTGATTTCGTCTTGGAGAAATCATAGTTTGCTTCAAATACTTCGTTTGTCTTAAGATCGATACCTGCAACGGTTCTTGTGTCAGGTCCGGGAAGATATTTAACGATATCATCGAGTAATGTGTAAATACCCTGGCAGAGAATGTTGGAGCCCATGGAAATGGGAACGATGCTGCAGTCGTTAACGGAAACTCTTAAAGCCTGACGGATCTCGTTCTCGGTAAATGTCTCACCGCCGAAATATCTTTCCATAAGGTCTTCGCTTGTCTCGGCTACGGATTCCATAAGAGTTTCTCTGTAGCTGTCAAGATATTCCTTGTTTGCTTCGGGAACATCACATTCCTTAACTTCCTTGCCTTCCCACTTATAAGCCTGTTCTGTGATAACGTTAACGTATCCTACAAACTTCTCGTTCTCTCTGATGGGAAGATGGAAAGGAGCGATCTTCTTTCCGTAAAGAGCTGTAAGATCTTCAACAACCTGTCTGTATGACGCATTGTCGATATCCATGTCGGTAACAAAGAACATTCTGGGAAGTTTATATTTTTCACAGATCTCCCATGCTCTTTCTGTTCCGACTTCAACGCCAGCTTTACCGGAAACAACGATAATGGCAGCATCTGCTGCGGAAGCTGCTTCTTCTGCTTCGCCCACAAAATCAAAGAATCCGGGTGTATCCAATATATTTATTTTTGTATTGTTCCATTCAATAGGTATAAGGGAAGTTGAAATAGAAATCTGTCTCTTAACTTCTTCTTTGCCGTAATCGCTTACGGTATTTCCGTCGGTAATCTTACCCATTCTTGATGTAAGACCTCCGAGATAAGCCATTGCTTCGGCAAGTGATGTTTTTCCCGCACCACCGTGTCCGAGAAGACAGACATTGCGAATCTTATCTGTTGTGTAAATATTCATGTTGTAACCTCCGGTTTTTTTATTTGGGATTGATAAAATTTCCCCTATAATAAAAAAATCAACCCCACTTAGTTATTGTACTAAATTGGGGTTGAATATTCAACTTTTTTTATGACTTTTGTATGAAAAACACGATTTTAAAAGTCCCAAATTGGTAATAATCACAAATTATTCTTTGGAATATGTTTCAATCGTATCATATATCTCGATCCTCTTTAGATCCATCTCGGGCATTCCGATAAAAATGCCTCCGTACTGATAATAGGAATCACATTTGAGAATTCTGACTATTTCGATAAATGTATGAATAACATCCTTGTTCCAAAGAGTAAGATCTGCATCATAAACTGCTCCGATAGTCAGTGCATCTGCACAGTTAAAGCCGATTCCGTGAGTCGAAATATCGTATACATCGATCGAAATCTCCTTTGCTTCCTGCTGATCGAGTCTGTTAACATACAGTTTAGCTTCAAGTTCTATTCTTTTGGATTTACGTCTCTCGTCCATATTCAATCCTCCGTTAATATTATTTTAATTGTATCATATAGGGGTGTCAATAACATAGTTTTTGAGATCATCAAAATTAATATTGTTCTTTTTTATAAACAAATGTGCTATAATTTACGATATATATAGTACAAGAGGATTGTATATGAAAATTGGTGCTTATGAACTCAGTTCACAATTAAATATATATTCCAGGTTTTCTTCATCTTCCATTGAAAGGGTTGATACACCCGTAAAAGCCGAGGAAGTCAAAAAGCCTCAGTCCAACGAACTGGAAGTTGCCTATTCGGTAGACGGCGGAAAATATTTTGAATCACCTTTATATTCAAAATACTCTGCCGAAGGAGTTGTTTTAAATCCCAAGGTTCAGAAACTTGACGATTTCTCTCTGGTATCCGCAAAGGATGATGTGAAAATATCAAGGATTCCCGATAATACCGAAGAACCCAATTATAAGGAGATCATTTCGGATGCCGAAATGGATGATTTCCTTAAAAAAGCTTTTAAACTCTTTGAATAAGTGTTTGGCCAACATACCGCGCCGGGCACTTATTTTTTTGTCTTTTTAACGGATATATTCAAAAGCATTCTTATACCAGGCGATCTCACTTCCGGTAACGGATATGACATCAAACCTTACAGGTGTAAATTCTCCGAGGCTGTTTATAAGCCTGTAATAATCACACACTTTGCATATCTTCTTCTGTTTTCTTAAATCCACAGCTTCCGTCGGTGAACCCTTTTCATCGGAAAGTCTGTATTTTACCTCAATAAAAACATAATAATCGCCGTCTTTGGCGATTATATCAATTTCTCCGATCCTGCATCTGAAATTTCTTTCAAGGATCTTTAATCCGTTTTTATTTAAGAATTCGCAGGAAAGATTTTCGTATTCACTGCCTGTAGTCCTTTTGTTGATGATCATCCCGCCTTTTTTTGTAAGTTATTTCTGTTTAGCGCGTATTTTATCCATGGCATCCACAAAAACAAGGATCTGGGCCACAACCTCATAAAGCTCGGGAGGAATCTCCTGACCTATCTCAAGGCGCGACAAAGTATCCGCAAGTTTGGAATCCTTGTGGACGGGAACTTTGTTTTCCTTGGCCTTTTCAATTATCTTGTCGGCAAGATTTCCTTTTCCGCTCGCGATGACTTTCGGAGCCTGATCCTCATTCGGATCGTATTCAAGGGCGATCGCCTGCCTGTTTTTGCGTTTTTCCATTTATTTACCTTTATGCTCTTACATCAAATCTGTAAAAACCTATCGCATCTTTCTTATCCGAATTATCCTCTTCTTCCATAAGCACATCCGGATACTGCTTCTTTGTATTAAAAGAATTTGTTACCTTAAATCCGAGTTCCTCGAGTTTATCATTTAACATGTCTATATGCTGTTCGATAAAGATAAGCGTATCTTCGTCAGACAATGTAAAATCAGTTGAGAGATGCTTTCCGGGGCTTAACTTCACAAAAACATCCACTCTTCCGAGATTCTTCATATCAAGTCTTAAAGCAGCGGAAAGATTCTCGCTGTCGGATAAAAGATTCTTCTTATTCGCATATACGTAAAGATCTCCCGTATTAGACTTGTTGTTTAAAAGAACGGGAAGCTGAACATAAGGAGTCAGATCGTTAAGAGTCTGTAAAAACTGCACGTTCTCTCTGAACTGTGATACGGTCTGTGTGAGATTTTCACTTCCCTTAACGGCACTCTGCATGGAATCCAAGATCTTCTGGGTATTATCCATCACTTTATTGTAATGGTTGTTCAAAGATTCGCTGTCTTTTATATCGGCAGGTTCCATCAGCCATTTTTCGGAAAATTTATCGGTAAGCGTCTCTTTGAAAAGCTCAGACTTTAAAAGACCTTTCTTGGCTTCATCCGATATGTTCTCGTCCTTTAAAATGGAGTCAAATGTTTTAAGAAGCTCTTCGAGGTCGATCTTTTCACCGTTGGAGAGCTTATCAATGATATTGTTGGCAAATTCATTATCTTTCGAGATCAAAGCGTTCAGGCTGTCAAAATCGCGGTTTGTAAGCGTTATCTGTTCCGAAAGTTCAACACTTTTGATATTTTCATTGATAAAATTACTTGCATCTTTAGCTGATAAAGATCCTTCATCGATATCGGAAATGATATTCTTAACGGTCGCTTCCGTAAGTTTGGCTTCACTCTGGGCATTATCGGAAGTACCTGATGCAAGCCCTTCTTCGGATTCCTGTCCCGCAAGAAGACTCTCATTGCTTAAACCGCTGTCGCCCAAAGATATGGAAACCTGAGTCTCTCCTTCCGTTGAAGCATCAATGAAATCCATAGCCATATTAATGGCTGCTCCGAGATCCTTATCTGCCATCTGCGAAAGTTCCAAAGGTATCTGGTTTATAACTGTATTGATGGAATCCGATATCTTGCTTTCAAAATTCATGACCGCATCAAAACGGGCGATATTATCCGAAGTCAGATCAAGGCCTATCTGTTTCATACGGATTATCTCGTTTGGAGCCACCTCGGGATTGGAGACTATATTCCTGTATAAAAGTGCAAGAGAATCCTTATCAATGCTCATTCCCTGTTCCATTAAAGTCGAAACAAGCGCAAGCGAAGTCGCATTAACGGGAATATTGGCCTGATTTAAGGCATTATTTGCTATGTTTTCATTTGCAATGTTGGTAAAAAGTGTCCGAAGAGACACGAGATTCTGAGTATCGGAATTAACCTCGAAAAGAACG
>CACZOG010000169.1 GCA_902782715.1 uncultured Lachnospiraceae bacterium
CTCCGCCGATACGAAAAGTATCTCCGCATAAGGCATATATGATAAAACCGTTCGAATGTCTTTGGTAAATTCATTCGTGGTTTTATTATTTTTCTCAATGGCATCCCACTTATTAACCGCAATGATCATTGCCTTGCCGCGTTCGTGTGCAATACCGGCTATTTTAGCATCCTGAGCAGTAATGCCTTCGGTGGCATCGATGACAAGAACACAGACATCGCAGCGTTCAACAGCGGCAACGGTACGAACTATCATAAAATGTTCAAGTTCGTCATTGATCTTGTTTTTCTTTCTTAATCCGGCCGTATCGATAAGAACATATTCTTTGCCGTTATACTTAACCTGCGTGTCAACCGCGTCCCTGGTCGTTCCTGCAATATCGGACACAATAACTCTGTTCTCGCCTATAAGCTTATTGATTATAGATGATTTGCCGACATTAGGTTTACCTACGATGGCAACCTTAGGTCTTTCATCCTCTTCTTCGGTATATAATGTGTCGTCAAAATGGGAAATTACCTCGTCAAGCATTTCACCTAAACCAAGTTTATTAACCGAACTTATGGGGAAAGGCTCTCCGATTCCGAGATTGTAGAATTCATATATATCATTTCCGTATTTTTCAAACGAATCGACTTTGTTGACAACAAGAACAACGGGCTTTTTGCTCTTTCTGAGCATATTGGCCACGTTAAGATCCGAATCAACCAAGCCCTGTTTTACATCAACAAGGAAAATGATCACATCGGCGGTATCGATCGCAATCTGCGCCTGTTCACGCATCTGCGAAAGAATGATATCTTTAGAATCTGGTTCGATTCCGCCGGTATCTATCAATGTAAAAGATGTATCAAGCCACGTTACGTCAGTATATATTCTGTCTCTGGTCACACCGGGTGTATCCTTGACAATGGAGATCCTCTCTCCTGCAAGACAGTTGAACAATGTGGATTTTCCGACATTCGGTCTTCCTACGATTGCAACTATCGGTCTTCTTTTATTCTTACTCATTTCTATCTCACTTATTTCTGTCGTAAATCTCCAGTATTTTGCTTAAAAACCCTCCGTTTGATTTTACAATATCGACCTTAACTTGTAAAGTTGACATAACATCTGAAACGGAATAGTCATCAAGGAAAACTTCTTCTCCGGAACGAAGCATGCATTCATGTATGCAGAGCGAATCTCCGAGTTCTCTGTCTTTTAACTGGTTCATAAGATCCGTAGCGGTTATAAGACCTGTTACGGTTATAAGTTCGCCGAAGAAATCGTTCCTTATCGCGATCACTTCTATCGTCAGATTCGGAAGTGCTTCTTCCATTCTCACAGCCATTTCTTTTATCAGGGAAAAAGCAAGCTTTCCGGTTACGCAGGTGATCTTTACGGCTTTGTGATCATAATCCTTTTTATAATTCTCGATAAAATCATTATACTCAAAATAAAAATCTTCTCTTTCGCTGGTGATCATTCCGACACCGTTCGCAAGCTGAAGATAGCCGTCATAAGTTTCGGGATCGGGAAGTTCTTCTTCGGCAAGAAGATACCATTCGTCCGATGCATGAACAAAATGAATTCCGTGTTCTTTGTAAGCAATGTCCTGCCACTTTTTAACCGTTTTTATTACTTCTTTTGCATCCTCTTTATTAAAAGGTTCAAGTTTGGCTAGTCCTTCCCTGTACTTTGAAAGGCCTACGGGAACGATCGAAACGCTTTCGAGAACGGGAACGTACTTATACATCTGAGAAAGAGAATATTCAAGTTCCTCTTTGTCATTCCATCCTTTGCAGAGCACTATCTGACCGTTCATGATGATTCCGGCTTCGTATAACTTATCCGCCTTTTTTAACGCCTCACCGGCAAAACGGTTGTTAAGCATTTTGCATCGAAGCTCGGGATTCATGGTCTGAAAAGATATGTTAATGGGCTCGAGTCGGTATCTGATTATTCTGTCTACCTCGTCATCATCCATGTTCGTTAATGTAACATAATTGCCCTGCAGGAACGAAAGTCTGTCGTCATCGTCCTTAAAATAAAGGGTTTCTCTCATTCCGGGCGGCATCTGATCGATAAAACAGAAGATGCATTTGTTCTTGCATGAACGATAATTGTCCATGAAATCGTTCTCGAATTCGATACCCAGATCCTCATCTGCGTCTTTTTCGATCTCGACATCAACTTCTTCACCCTGTCTGGTCCTTACTGTCAGTACGATCTCCTCATCCTGAACAAGGAACATGTAATCCAGAATGTCTTTAATTTCTTCGTTATTTATTTTTAATATCTCGTCTCCGGGTTCCAGCCCGAGTTCCTCTGCAATTGAGTCCGGAAGCACCTTTGCGACGATATGTTTTTGCTTCTTTTTCATATTAAAAAAGTATATCAAATTGAAAATTGACTGTAAACCTGCATACAGTTATAATTTTATCGGGTAAAGATGTTGAGGGAACAATTTTATGACTTGGATTAACCACGTGACCGGAATTAATTTATCATCTGTATTCATAACCAATTTCTTTGGTCTTCTTTTAATGTTCATTTTATTCTTAAGTAAAGGATGGATGGCAAGAGCAAAGCAGAATGAAGGCAGACTTGTTCTCATGATGATCATTTCGGTTATAGTCGGATGTATATTCGAGCCTCTCACTTTCGTTCTTGACGGTGTTCCCGGAACTGCAAACCGCATTTTCGCTTATATCATCAATACCATCGTATATTCTTTAAATGTCATTGTCGGACCGTGCTATGTCACGCTTATCACCTCGCATATCAATAAAAGACTGTCCCGCATTCAGATAAATGTTGTTAAAGTTCTTTGTATTATCGAAGTCATAATGCTTTTCGTTAACTTCTTTTATCCTCTTATCTTCTTTATTGATGAAAACAATATCTATCAGAGAAGGAATTTCTTCTGGGTTTACGTTGTGATCGAAGCCGGAATGATGTTCTACGGCTTGATCGTTTTCTTCATTGCAAGAGGCAGAGGCAAACTTCTTAAGTTTTTCCCCGCATGGCAGTTCTTCATTCCCATTTTCTGCGGAATGGTGATCCAAGGTCTTATGTACGGTGTTTCCGTTCTCTGGCCGAGTGTAGGAATCGCTGTATGCAGTATAGTTGTCTGCCTGCAGAATGAAAACATTTTCCTTGATAAACTTACGGGAGTTTATAACAGATATTTCCTTGATGAGATCAAAAAAGGAATCAAGAATAAAGGCACCATCGGAGCAATGATGCTCGATATGAACGGTTTTAAGAACATAAACGATACCTACTCGCATTCGGAAGGCGATCAGGCTTTGATAAGTGTTGCCAAAATATTAAAAAAGGTCGTTGCCTCAAACGGAACGATCGTACGATTTGCCGGTGATGAATTCGTGATCCTTTTAAAGACCTCGTCTAAAGAAGAACTTGATAATTATAAGAATGAAGTAATTAAGTCATTTGATGAATACAACGCTTCTTCAGGAAAACCCTATCGTCTTTCAGCGGCTATAGGAGCTGATATTTATGATTTCAGTAACGGAGATGTGTCTGATTTCCTTAACGATATCGATTCGTTAATGTATGCCGACAAAGAAGAATATTACAAGAAACACGACCGAAGAAGCGCCTCAAGAACTTAAAATAAAAAATACTTGCTTTTTTCGTTTTGTTATAATAGAATAGTTTTTGCAGTTTTCATTTATACCATATAAGGCTCGTTGGTCAAGCGGTTAAGACGCTGCCCTCTCACGGCAGAATCAGCGGTTCGATTCCGCTACGAGCTGCTAAAAGTATAACACCTTGGAATATTTCCAAGGTGTTTTTTATTCAGAATACAATCCGATTTTTAATGCTTATTTAAAATTGATCAATGAAATACAAATTGTATCATTATAAAATTCATGAGTATCATATCGACTATAAGAACTAAAGTCACATCTTACCTGATACTCCCTTCCGTCACCGCTTTGCACATGTAAATAGTCATCCGGATACAATTGCAGCCATAGAGGTTTATATGAAGCGTATACATCGGCTTCGATTATTTTTGCCCCTGCTTTCTTTTTAAAAGCAGCCAGTTTACCGGCTAAATCCTCCACCCATTCGTCAGTCGGATTCGTTTTTTCAATATAAAAATATACCTCTTTAATATCGGCAAAATCATAATAATCATCTATAAATTCATCAACATTTGAAGCATTATAACGTTTTTCGCTCGTTTCCAAAAACGTGCCCAATGTCCTTTCCTGCCTTTCACCGTTGTTATAGGTAATGGTGCTGCCGGATTTTATACTCGCCATAACAACAGTGGCGCCAAGTTCTTTACTTAATTCTTTCATCCATGCATCATATAGCTCAAGCAATTCATAGCTGTCCGCATAATTGCCGTCTGCCAGTGAAACAATGACTCTTTCCCCGTTTTCGAGTTCGACAATACCGAATTCCGCTGCATTAAAACCACTCATCGGAGATTCATGATATATAAGTGACTCGCATTTAACGTCATATTTTTTTTTCAGATATTTTTTTGCACCTCTGTAAAAAGTATTCTCTTCATCCTGGCATGACATAAGGGGAGCACAAATTAACAAAAAACATAAAACTATCGATATTGTCTTAATTAATCTTCGATATTTCATATCATCCTTCTCCTTATCTTTATCTGATTTCTATAATATTATATGCTCCTTGAATTACTACATAATAACCGGGTTCAAGAGAACTGAAATCATATGTTGCATATTCCTTGTTGGATAGATCCGGGTGGATTTTAATTACATCATCAAAATCATCGCAAGTATAGAAAAGCCAGTCTGCAGTCAATTCTTTTTCATAAAGACCTGTTTCCTCGGTAACCGAAATTTTATAAGTTTCATCAATATCTAAATGATACATATTATTATAGACATCACCGATTTCATTACCGTTCTTATCGGTTATCACAGCATTATCTTTCAATACAAGGGAATTATGGAATTCTTTAATTATCTGTGTTCTTTCATTGTTATACAAGTATTCATATTCGAAATTCAGCGCACCTTCCGGTGGATTCACTTTAATTAACAGAAGTCTGTCCGCCCTCTTCTCATCGGGATAATAGTGATAATAATAATATCTGATAGTATCTCCTTCTTCGTAAACAAAAGCCGGTGTATCATTGTAAACAAGATATCCATTTTGTGTTTGAAGTGCACTGAGTCCGGGATAAAACATAAATTTATAAATCTGTTTATCTTGTTTAACAAAATAGTAATATCCCATCCACTTATTCTCTTCTGCTTCTTTTTCAGTGATTTTATATTCAGCCCAAATATCATCGGCCTCATCATATGTTTCTTCAGAAGAACATCCCATCATAAAAACACTTGCAAAAAGAATCGCTGCCAATAAACTTATTACTCTTTTTTTCATAGAATTCCTCCTGTTTGACAGATTACCTAAATAATTACACATCAATTATTTATGGAACAAGTCATCATGGATCCTGTTAAAATCGTCCTCGGTTATCGTTTCCTCATTAAAGATGAATTCTTTGTCATCTTCGGATCTCCATTCGCCTTTAAGAGACATACTGTCTACCAGATTATCTCCACCCCGATACTTGTACAAATGATAGTAAAGACGACCGCCATGAGTAACATCCTTTATAACGATCCAGTAAGCACCGTCATAATACGTATAATCCAAGGATCCCGCATTGCCCTGAGCCTGTGCAAAAACATAAAGTTTTCCGTCTATTGCATCCAGATACATTCCGCCATACGGTCCATTGATAATGAGCTCATTCTCACCGTCATTATCAAGATCTATCTGCTCACCGGCGCTGTATGATACAAAGGTCCAGTCTTTATGATTTATGTTCAGGTCGGAGAAGTTAAGTTTTATCTCCCGGTCTGTTTCTGTCGGATACAGTATTTCGGCATCAATCTCTCCGTTTATAAACTGTTCGAATAAATATTCGGGAGAGCCTTCATCATATATGGATTGTTTTTCATCTGAGTTATCAATAATGTCCTCAGTACACACATTATTGTCTTCGGTTGACACATTATCGGTATTGTCATTTATTATCGATACATTGTTACTGTTATCTATAGAAACCATTGTTACATCATGATCCCGACATCCGAATGTACAAGCTAAAATACCCGCAATTATTAAGAATTTTATTCGTTTCATTTTTTATCTGCTTTCCCGGAATTTCTTATATGCCTCATCTAAAACAGGTTTTGAGATATTTTCGTTTTTTTCCATTTATTACACCCCCTTATTAAGTACTTCGTTCATGCTTCCGGTTCTGTAGCCGATCAGGTCCATTGTTATATATGTAAAACCGAATTCTTTGAAAGATGATATTATCTGATTTCGAACATCATCTTTCATCATTTTATCAAATTCTTCAGGCATAATCTCAATTCTTGCCATATTTCCATGAATGCGAACACGCATCTGATCAAAGCCAAGATCCAGCAGCAGCTGTTCTGCCTTATCTACCATTCCCAGCTTCTCTTTTGTTATCGTTTCTCCGTATACAAATCTTGAAGCAAGGCAGGCAAAAGACGGTTTCTCCCATGTCGGAAGGCCGAGATATCTGGATAATGCTCTTATATCTTCTTTGGTAAAGCCAATGCTTCGAAGAGGGCTTTTAATTCCGAGTTTTGCAACAGCCTGAAGGCCCGGACGGTAATCACCGTTATCATCAAGGTTTGAGCCTTCCAGAATCGTATCTATCCCTTCATCCTCAGCGATCTTTATGATCTTTTCAAACAGCTCGTGCTTGCAAAGATAGCATCTGTTCTTGGGATTTTGGGAAAACCCTTCGATCTTAAGTTCCTCGGATTCAAAGATAAAGTGTCTTATCTTATTTTTTATACAGAATTCTTTCGCCTCGTTAAGTTCTCTTTGGGGGAATAAATAAGACTTGGATGTAACTGCTATCACTTTATCGCCCAAAGCTTTCTTAGCCACAAATAAAAGAAATGTTGAATCAACTCCACCTGAAAAAGAAACAGCAGCGCTGCCGAAGTCTGTCAACATTTTTTTTAATTCATCATATTTCTTTAACTGTTCTAAAGTTACTTCTTTGTTTGAATTATCCAATATCAGTCCCTTTCGTAAATGCCCGTTAAATCCTTTATCACTTCCGATGCTATTGTAAGACCTGCAACTGAGGGAACAAAAGCCGTACTGCCGGGAGTTGCTTTACCGTTTACAACAATCTCCTCTGCAGGCCTGATGGGTTCCTCCTCCGAATAGACTACTTTTAGTTTTTTTATACCTCTTTTTTTGAGTTCATATCGCATGACTCTCGCCAAAGGATCCATTTTCGTTTTATAAATATCTGCGACACGAAACTGTGTGGGATCAAGCTTATTGCCCGCACCCATCGAAGAAATGATGGGAATCCCCATCTTTTCACACTGCATGACAAGCTCTATTTTTGCAGTAACAGTATCAATCGCATCTACGACATAATCGTATTCTTCAAAAGGAAAATCCGAAGCATTTTCGGGAAGAAAAAAGCATTGATATGTGTTCACTTTCGCTTCCGGATAAATATCAAGAATACGTTCTTTCATAACGTCTGTTTTGTATCTTCCGACGGTTTTTACGGTCGCGATGATCTGACGGTTAATATTCGAAAAACAGACTGTATCGTTATCGATCAGATCAAATGCGCCTACTCCGCTTCTCGCCAAAGCTTCGCATACATAACCGCCGACTCCGCCGATACCGAATATGGCCACGCGGCATTCGGATAAATGTTCCATTGCCTGTTTTCCAAATAATAATTCCGTTCTTGTAAACTGTTCTAACATACTTTCATGTCCATCCGTGATAGAAAAACTAAGCTTTATAAGCCTTAAATACCAATTTACTTCTGGTAAGGTCCAGATAACCGTTTCTCATAAGCTGGTCACACCAGTAATTAAATTCCCTCTCATCTGCCGGTTCGGTAGATTGATAGAAATTAAAGCCCTTGGTTTCTCCGTACTGCGAATACGGCATAACCAGACCGAGTGTCTCATTATTATAACGAATCATCTGAATAACCTCAATGACCGTTTGTCTTTCGTCATCTCTTTTAAATAATACTCTCATGTTTAGCACTCCTGTTATCTTTTTTATAAATATTTAACAGATCAGTAATTTCCGTAATTTTTTACAGCCTCATCTATGCTCATCTCACCGGTTCCGACACTGTAAACAGCCTTTCTTAACTGTGCTCCCGCATCATCGGTTATACCGATCTCTTCAGGAGAAATGATACGTGATTCCTTAACATTTCCGAAAGCTGCATACATACTGTTAAAAGACAGATCTTTAGTCGGAGACATAAGACCTTTTTTCTGTGCCATGTTGTTAAGTTCGGTCGATGTGATAAGGAAACGCATAAATTCATTTGCCATATCGAGATTCTTGCTGTCTTTGTTGACAGAAAATTGTAAATTTGACATATCAAGGAAGTTTGCACCATCATCCGACATAGGGATCGGAACAAAGGAATATTTAAAAGGTGATGCGATAAATGCATCAGAACGGCTTTCACGTTTCTCAGTTCCCGAAACAGTATCACCCGATGCAGTCATCATGGGTATATCACCCTCGAAGAAACGAAGGATTACCGCATCATAGTTATTTTCTATCTCATTGCATTCATCCAGATTCACGCATCCGTCATTCATGAACTGTTCGATCTTCTCAAGCGAAGGACGTATGTACTCTCCGGCTGAAGGATCAAGAGAATTAAGTTTCTCGACCGCATCTGCATCTTTCGAAATCGTTGAGATAAAATAAGGATAGGTCGACAGAGTAAAAAGTGATGTTTTTTCTTCTGCGGAAAAGCCCATCATAGGATTTGCGTATCCTTTTTTGCGGAATGCATCACATACATCCACCAGTTCCTTGTATGTTGCAGGAACGCTAAGACCTTCTTTTTCAAAAAGATCGTTATTAACAAGCATTCCGTAAGTATTTGAAAAAACGGGAACCATAGGTAAACTGCCGTCATCCGTTTTCAAAATGATATTGCTTCGGATACAGTTTAAGTTAAGTCCCAGCGAAGGATCCGCCAGATTCTCAGCATGGTCAATCGATGACTTATACTGATCTCTTCCGTACATCCATGAGTAATTGACATATATATCAGGTGCATCATTTCCGTTTAAAACCGTACCTATCATATTGTTATAATCATCCACTTTGGTAAACTTCAGTTCAACATTGGGATAATATTCGTTGAAACGGTCAAATTCAGCTTCCAGCGCCTCAAAATTATCGTAACCACCGGCTACGTTTATATGACAGCTTAAAGAAGTATCCATAGACGGCTTAAACACTTCGTCTGCAGCCGAGTCCTTATTCTTCGGTTCACATGCAGTCAGCCCGAAAGCCAGAAGCACGGCTAAAAAAATACACATTTTCTTCCTCATTATTTTCCCCTTCCTTCCCGGATCCTCCGGATCTCCTTAATGACTAATTTTATATCAACGGGTTTTGCTATATGTCCATTCATTCCCGCATTAAGACATTCCGTAACATTTTCGGAGAAAGCATCTGCCGTCATGGCAACTATGGGTATTGAGGCCGCCCAGGGATTCTCCGACTTTCGAATAGCTTTTGTTGCATCAAGACCGTTCATTTCAGGCATCTGGACATCCATGAATATCAGCTCGTAACTGCCTTCTTCGGCCTCTTTGATCATCTCCACACATTTGCGTCCGTTTTCTGCACGTTCGGCAGTGATACCGAACATAGACAGCATGGCAGAGATTATCTCCCAGTTTATATCATTATCCTCGGCCACAAGAATGCGCAGGCCTTCCAGATCTGAATTATCGTCCTCCACTTCAAGTGAACCGGATTCTTTCCCAATAAGAA
>CACZOG010000170.1 GCA_902782715.1 uncultured Lachnospiraceae bacterium
AAAACTATGCTTCCGATTCGTTGTTTTCGCCATCTGAATCCTGAATCTCCATGCTTCGGTATTCATATCCGTCTATCCTCTCATCGAATCCGCAGATGCCGTTTAATGCACAGCGCTGGCAGGGTGTATCTTTAGTTTTCTTCAAAGGATTAAGTTCGATCGCACCCGATAATATCTCTTCGGATAATGAAAGTGCCTTTGCTTCCGCCATATCAAGAAGCTTGTTAAAGTTTTCCTGTGTACAGACGCTTGAAGCTTTTGATGCCGAGCCATCCTTATTTGTCTTAACCGGAATAACTTCCGATCTTACTCCGCCTTCGTTTAAAGTCTCATCCAGGCTTTGGATGATCTTCGCATCATCGACTATGGCACCCGTCGGGATCAGTTCTTTTCTTATTGCTTCTTCCGCATTCTTTTCATCATCCACAAAGGGATCGTCGATCGCATAGTAAAGCATCGCCGCAGGAAGAATATTGTCGTTCGGATATTTGACTTTTAATGCATCGATCATATTTTTCATATAGATCGGAAGCTGAAGTGATGTTCCGTCAACAATTCCTTCGGGAGAGAATTTATGCTCGGAGGATTTGTAATCGATGATCTTGACGTATTTGTTTCCGTTTGAATCATCATATACATCCGTTCTGTCGACCTTTCCCGTAAGGACCACTCTGTTCTTTGAATCCGCAAGCTCGTACATTTTCTCAAACCGCATTTCGTACTCGTCGGGTTTAAATTTCCCTTTCGAGAGCTGGAATCCGAGTGTTTTAACGGTTCTTTTCATTATCCTCGAAAGCTGCTTTGCGTAGTATTTGGTCTTTTCGTCGGATTTTAATAAATCTCCGTTATATTCGTTTACAAGGTTCTCTATTGCGGAATCCACTGCCTTTTGGGCGAAAGCCGATTCTGCATCCGAGAAGTCCTTATCTTCCTCTTTTAACTTTATGCCGACCTCTTCCAGAACATCATGGGAAAGATTACCCATGTCGATACTCTCAAGACCGTACTCTTCTCTTTTTGAAAGATTAAGGCCGTATCCGGCGAAATGTGCATACTGACACTGAGCAAACTGTTCAAGCCTGGAAATAGATACGATCAGATTTTCGTAAATCTTCTTTGCGGTTTCTTCGTCCAGAGGCTTGTGAATATACTCCCTGAAGGCATTATTTATTACCTTTCTGCACCATTCTTCTTCGCCGTGATTCTTTAATATGCGTATATAGTCAAATAGTTTTTCTTCCTCTTCATTCTTCATATGCCCTGCAGCATAAGCGCTGAGTTTTTTCCCGACCTCTTCCTTTACATCAGAAATAAAACGCATGGTTCCTTCTTTTACGTTTTCTGCCTTAAGACCGTTATACATGCCGGCTAACACATCGATAAGGTACGAGGGAATCATGGTTTCTCCCTGTGCCCCGACGGTCGCATACGACAGATAAAGTTTATCCGTGGGTTTGGTCAGATTAAGGTAGATGTATAACTGCTCGATAAAAGCAAGTTCGTCGCTTGTGGGTGCGAGACGACACTCAAGTCTTTTTAATTCTTCTTTATCGGGCAGGGATAAAAGACCACCCGTAATTCCGGAACTTGGAATATTGCCGTCGTTTACTCCGATGATAAAGAGTGCTTTGATCTCTTTAAGTCTTGTTCTCTGCATGTCTCCGACGAGAAGCGAATCCACTCTCTGCGGAAGGACTCCGAAACGGATTTCCGAGAAAGCAACTTTAAGGATATCGGAAAGTTCCGCGATCTTGAAATCTTCCTCACCCATCAGTTCGTTAAGCGAATCAAAGATCTCCATGACTTTGTCATAGATCGTGCCGTATTCGAGGCTGTCTTCAATCCTGCCGTCTTCTTTTAACTCATCGGCTTTTTCTGAAAGTTTTTCTGCTGCTTTGCCTTTCTCGAGGATGTTATATATATCTTCGAGCCAGACTCTCAGTTTTCTCTTTCTTATCCCGCCTCCCGTGATATCTGCAAAAACGTCCGTGAATTCTTCTCTTACCGAATTAATGTAATCGAGAGGTTCCTCATTTTCTTTCATTTCTTCGCTCGGATACATAAAAGGTATTCTCCATTTGGAAATACCCTTTATCCCGCGGGCGTAAATGTAATTCTCAAGCCTGTCGATCTGCTCGTCTTCAAGAGGCGAAATTCCCGTACGAAGAAATTTCATAACATCATCCTGCCTGAAGTTGTTACGCAGAATATCAGTGATCGACAGGATATATTTAACCAGTGGATTACCCATGATACTGCGGTTTGAATCCATGTAATACGGAATATTGTATCTCTTAAGGTACTTTGCGAGTGTATTCTGATACCTTGCCATATCGGCGCAAACAACCGCAACATCCCTGTAGCGCAGATCCTTTTCTTCTATTTCTTTTAAAACTGCATAGCAGAGATTGTGGCATTCGTCCTCAACATCCGTGCATTTAAAGATCTCGATTGCGCCCCTCAAATCCGCCTTCGGAGCCTCGACTCTGAAAAGATTCTTCTCAAGATATGCAAGTTCCGGATTATTTTTATGGCGGTGATTCTCGCAAAGACGCACATCGCTTTTAATTTCTATCCTTCGCATGTCGCACTCTTTTGTCAGGTCGGCGATGTTTCTTTTAGTCAGAGCAAAAAGAGAATATTCTTCCGTATCTTTTTTCCTCGGATTCTCGTTAATGTCATTCTCGAAAGGAAATGTAATGATAACATCCTTTGCCTTTTCCAAAAGTGCGGCAACCGTCTTTATCTGAATTGGCGTAAAGCCTGTGAAACCGTCGAAGATAAGAATGCTTCCCGCAAGTTTTTTAGACAGGGGGATACGCTCGATGAACATATCGAGAAGACCTTCGCCGGTAATGTATTTTGACTCACATTCTTTAAGAAAAACTTCATAAAGAAGTTTAAGCTCTGATAATTTTTTTCCTAAATGGTCATCGCAGAGGTCAATGTATTTATCAAGATCGGAAGGCTTGATATTATACTGCATGAACTCGGAAATAACGGACTTTACCTCCGCAGCCCAGCCTGCTTTGTCCATTCCTTTTGAGAGCACATGAAGATCGTCTTTTATCTTGGATGCTCCTCTTTTGATAAGAAGACATTTGCCCGTATCGTCAAGAAGGATCCTTTTAGGCTGACCGACTTCTTCGAATACTTTTCTCGGAAGTCTCGAGAAACTTAAAACGTCTATATTGAGGATTCCGCCGTCAGGATGAGCATTCGCCATCTCCCATTGTGTCTGCATCGTAAACTGATCCGGAACGATCATGAGAACATTGTTCTTTCTGTCGGAAAGAGCAATGTTTATCGCCAGATTTCGCACATATTCACTTTTGCCGCTGCCTGAGCCGCCGAGAACAAATTGAAGAGCCATTTCGTTTTCCTTTTTTATATTTTTAAACCTTATTTTATCTTATCACAAATGCGTATTTATTTCACTTTTTGTATTTTCAATATCTCTAAAATATTATATTATTTATTATGGAAAAACATATATTTTCCCGCACGTTAAAAGGTTTTGAAATTATGCTTAAAAATAAATTAAATCAATTATATAAACCCAGCAGAATACTGTTTTACAAGGATGCCGACGAAGAAGAAATAAAAGCATTTTACCGCGGAACGATCGATCCGGAAATATTAAAATATGCCAATGCATTCGGAACATATGATTATCCGGGTATTTTCTTCATAGATTCACTCGGTAAAGAGGTCATCGGGATCGAGTACAGAAGCGACGATCCCAGGATCGATTATCCCGACAGCCTAAAGTCCGTCATCCTTGATGGGAATTTCTATTATTCGATCGAGATCGACAATGAAGAACCTCTTTCGCTTGATTTCATCAAAACCCTTTTCGATGAGATCGCACGCGATAACGATGCCCACAGGATATACAGCGATCTGGTTTTCAAAGAAAATCCTCAGTGCATAGGTGTTTTCGCAAACGGAAGAAAAACAAGGATCCTATACGAATGCAGGGTATTCAACGACAATGCGAAAGCAATAATCAACGACGATACAAGCTGCTTTGACAGTGAAAATCTTTACAAAAGGGCTTTCTACGATCCCATCACGGGTCACTACAACTGGAACCATCTGGTTGCATTCCTCGAGATGCCCATGGACAGCGGGATCAAAGATTTCGCATTCGTTCATTTTGATGTAAAAGAGTTTCGCGTCATCAACGAAGTTTACGGTCATATCGCAGCCAACAAGGTGCTTTGCAATATCGTTAAGGCAATGAACGAATCCGACATGGTATATGCATCCGCAAGGTGTCACAACGACAACTTCGCCATGATGATAAAAGACGTTCCCGAAGATGAAACCTTAAGCTGGCTTAATAAGTTCTTTGAGGATCTGTCACATCTTGAAGAAGACCCCAATTATAAGATCTATTTCCGCTGCGGTGTCGTTCCGATGCAGAGAGCAATTATTTCGGGTAACCGTGTTGCGGATGCCGGAAAGATGGCACAGGCTCTGGGCGTAAATCACAACAGGACCGACATTATCTTTTATACGGATAAAATGCATGATGACATTTTGTGGGGCAATTTCATCAAGGCATATTCGGATACAGCCATCAAAAACGACGAATTCCTGGTTTATCTTCAGCCTAAATTCGACATAAACAAAGAAAAGATAAAAGGTGCAGAAGCCCTTATCCGATGGAATTACAAGAAGAAAGAATTTCTTCCGCCCTCAAGGTTCATTCCTTTCTTCGAAAAAGACGGAAACATCGGCAAGATCGACGACATTGTTTTATCCAAAGTCTGCGAGGCTTTTGACAGATGGAAAAAAGAAGGAAAACCTCTTTATCCGATATCCGTTAACCTTTCGAGAAACCGTCTCTACGACTCAAATATAATCAGGCATTTGATCGGAATCGTCGACTCGTACGGGATCGACCACGGTTTGATAGATTTCGAACTTACGGAAAGTGCCACATACGATGATACGGATCATATGATCCAGGTTTTGAACGAATTAAGATCCAACGGATTCTTAATATCCATGGACGACTTCGGAACAGGATATTCCTCCTTCTCGCTGCTTACCGAAATGCCTCTCGATACGCTTAAACTCGACAAGAGTTTCGTTGACAAGGTCGGAAGCGAAAGCGACAAAGAACAGGATATCGCCGTTATCCGACATATCGTGTCTCTGGCAAAAGAACTTAAATTCACCTGTCTGGCCGAGGGCGCCGAAAGCAAGAGCCAGGTTGATAAATTAAGGACCCTGGGATGCGATGTTATACAGGGATATTATTACAGCAAACCCATACCCATGGAAGAATACGAGAACAAGTACCTGCAATAAACGAATATACTTAAACTAAAATGACATTCAATTACAAAACAATCGAAGACATAAACGAATATACGGGCAACGAACCCTACACGCTTTATCTGACATCCTCAAAACATGTTGCTGATTTTCTGCGCTCCAATAACGAGGCCATATGCATAGTCCTCGAAAACGATGAAGACGTCAGGGATTTCGGCGATTACAAGTACTTTGTCACAGAGCCTTACGATGTAAATCATTTAAAAAAGATCTACTGTCACATAAACAACATTCCACATGTTATTGCGGCAAACGATTCCGTGATAATCCGTGAGGAAATCCCCGAGGATCTGAAAAAGATCTACGCAATGTACGATGACGAAGCATGTAAGAAATTCCTTACTCCCCTGCCGCCCTTTTATACTTTCGATCCCGAAAGACGTTTCGCCTCCGTAAAGAACGGATACATGCTCTTCGGTTACGGGATCTGGATCATCGAGAAGACCGAAACCCACGAAGTGATCGGCAGAGTCGGCTTCGAATACTACGACTCAAACAGCGTTTCACTGGGCTTCATGATCAAAGAAAGCGAAAGAAAAAAGGGCTATGCCTATGCGGCAGCCCATATAGTCGTTGATTATTTAAGAAAGACTCTTCCCGAAATGAGGATAGTTGCCAAATGCAACAGGGAAAACCCCGATTCGGTTCGTATCCTCGAATCGCTCGATATCGATTACACCATTATCGAATCGGTATGATCTACTTTTCTCTCGGTTTTAAAACTACCGAATTCTTGCCGTAATAGTCGGCTACCGCTTTATTCTCCCAGTATGAAGCATCTTCGGTAACATCACTTAAATAAAGATAAAAAGGCTTGGACGTGTATTCATTAAGGATCACGTCTTTTTTAGTATCGTCTTCGAGTACGGCAAGTCTCTCCATGCTCTCCACCCAGTAAGCCTGTGCATGTCCGTATGCAAAATACTCGAACGCGGTATATGAAGGGATCGTTCCCAGAGGTTTTAAAAGAGCAGGCTGTAAAAGGATCACCAGAAGGGATCCGATCAGAACTATAAGCGGGATATTGCGTTCTTTCTGCTCTTTTTTATCTTTTATGATATTCTTTTTTATCCATCCGATAAGATAAGCTTCGTTAAAAAGAAGCAGTATCTGCCAGGTCATCTTTGTAACATTTATGGTTCTTGAAAGTCCGGAATTTCCCATCGCATAGTAACTTGACGTAAATCCGGTAGAGATAAGACATATCGAAAAGATGATCACAAGGAGCGGGAATCTGAACTTAAACTCTGTTTTTGACACGCATTTTACGAAGACCGGAATAAGGATGAGCATGACCGCGATCGTGTATACATCAAACCATTCGAGAGAAAAAAGAAACGTGCTTTTAAACGAATTAAGGATCGACATTACCGGATCCATTCCCTCGTAATATGCCCCTCTCGCATTGTTTCCGGGTGCTGTGACATTTATTACGAAACTGACGGAATATACAAATATCGAAGGGAAAAGAAAGAATGCCCTTTCTTTCTTTAATATAAACACAAGTATTGTCAGAGAGATAAGCGTGATAAGACCCGTAAGGATCGTCGAATAGTTCGAACCTCCTACCTCAACGGAAAGAAGCATGCAAATGGCCGAAAGGATGACTGCCATCGAAGTTTTGGGTGTTATGCAGATATGTATAAAAAGAGCCGCAAGGATAAAGAATATGCATTCCGCGAAAATATAATGAACGGACGCATTATACCAGTAAAGCGCCCCGGGAACCGTATAAAGCCTCTCGATCATAAGAAGTGAAAGCAGAGTTCCGACGATAATTGTAAGGGATATTTTATCCTGCTTTAATACTTTTTTGATAAGCGTAAATGATAAAAAGAAGGATGAAAAGGTAATCATGAAAGTCATGAAAAGGGGAACGAGTTTATAGAATCTGTAATTGAAGATGTAAGGAGCAAAAGACATAAGGAAGATGCTTGAAAATGTCCCCTGCCATGCGTAATAATTTGTTTTAACACTTTGAAGCGCTCCCTTGAAAGCCTCGAAAAAGGAACCCGTCTCGACAAATGCCCTGTGTGCATATGCGCCGTACGAATAATCGTCAGCCTTCATGAAATTGTATTTTCCGAGATATATAATCGGAACAAGAAGCAACAAAAAAACCGCGACAAGTATGATCGCCACATACCTGTCATCGATTCCGTATAAAATATCAAATTTCTTTTTGTCGTTCTTTTCTGCCATTCTAATATAAAACAATCTTTACCGCACCGCGTTCAAATGCCGGAGGGGCAGTAACCTGCGGTGTGTTTTTGCTCATGTAATCTCTGTGATAAAAATGTATGTGACCTGCAAAAACTCCCTTAACCGGTCCGTTTTCGTCACTTACGAAATCTATTAAAGACTGTGTAGCCTCATTGGGTGTATTGGAATGCTCTCCCATAAGGACCCTTGAGTAATCCATGTATGAGGTGCCCCAGACTTCGTTGGTTTTCTCAATTAAGTCAGAATCGCCGTATGTAGGAACCATGGGCACATGCAGTCCGACGATAACGGGCTTGCCCTCTTCGGACAGATAATATGCGGCATCGGGAACTTTATCGCTTACCTGATTGCTGCAGTCGGATAAAAGCAGCAGATTAAAAGCATCGGCAGGTATTATCACGCAGTCTCTTTCGGTGTCGCCGATCTCTGAAAATCTGGGACGATATTCTTTGTATGCCTTTTCGGAGAAATATTCTTCCCCATACATAAAATCATGGTTGCCCATCAGATAATAATACGGGCACTGAAGTTTGGAAATTTCAGACTTTACATATTCTATGGATGAATAGGTTGCTTCATCCGTGATATCTCCGCCGAATATTATAAAATCGGGGTTATCCTCCCTTACATAATCCATAAGGATCGTAAAATTCTCTTCCGAGCCCCTCGAATCCCTCATGAAATCAAGGTATCTCGATTCGCATTCTTCCCTTACGCTCTCATCTCTCCCATCGCAGAGACATATATGCGCATCCGCAATAAAATAAATGGTAAATTCTTCATCAAGGCCTTCTATATCAATTCTCTCCTCTATGATATTGACCGCTTTGTCGCTCGGTGTCGTGTTTACTGCGCTTCGGCCTAAAGCCTCATTCATAAAATTATCGTCATTAAGGACTATAAGAAAAATTGCCGAACTTAATGCTACCGCAAAGCCGAAGGCAAGAAAGAAGAAAACTGCATTTTTGTTACTTCTGTTCCATCTGAGTTCTTCAGGCTGTTCAGGATCGATCAAAATCTCTGTCCGGGTACCTATTCCCGGCTTTCTGTTGATATTTTCATAAACACCGTCATAGGCCGTAAATCTGTTTCCGCCGAACTCATATTCAAAAACCGGACAGACCGGAATGCCTCCGCCGCCTTCGTTTGAACCTCCGATTCCGGAGATCGAATATCCTATGCAGGTAGCTTCAACAGGAACACTGTATCTTTTAGGCAGGATAACAAAACCCACGATACCGATAAAAAGGCATAACCATCCGAGCCAGAAAAACATGAAACAAAGGCCTGCAACCAATGTGAACAGTAAGCTTTTTGTAATAACCAGTGCTGCCACGGCGGAAAGTAAGGTTAATATGACCATGCCAAGCACACCGTATTTTACAAATGCGGAAAGTCTGCTGCCGGGGGCTTTTTCTCTGACGGCCTGATTTCGGATCTCATCTTTTAATTTTGCCCAGACCTGACTGTATGAAATATCATTGGATTCCCAAAAGACCTGGTTTTTGTAATTAGGATCGTAAAACATAGATTCTCCTTATAATCCCTGTTTCGTACCAATACTATTTTACTAAATTTCCGAAATAATGTCACTTATCAACTTACTCTCGAAAATTAAAAAAGAATCCGACGGTTAAGTCGGATTCTTTTATCATTTTTATACTTACTAAACAGATTATAATGTTACGTGATCGAGTTTCCAGATCTCGTCAACATACTGCTTGATGGTTCTGTCTGATGTGAATTTGCCGGAGCAAGCCACGTTCATCATTGCCATGTAAGCCCATCTCTTCTTATCCATGTAAGCTTCTTCAACCTTCTTCTGTGCTGCCGCATAAGACTTGAAATCTTTAAGGATGAAGTATGTATCTGCCTTGCTTGTGCTTAATGTATTAAGAAGCGAATTGTAAAGCGGTCTGAAAAGCTCTGTATCTTCGGAATATGTTCCGTTGATTAACTGCATGAGAACCTTTCTGACATCCGGATCGTTGTTGAAGATTTCCATGGGATTGTATCCGCCGTAGTTCTCGTAACGGATAACTTCATCCGATGAAAGACCGAAGATAAATGCGTTCTCTTCGCCGACTTCTTCAACGATTTCAACGTTTGCACCGTCCATTGTACCGATTGTTACGGCACCGTTTAACATGAACTTCATGTTACCGGTTCCGGAAGCTTCCTTGGAAGCTGTGGAAATCTGTTCGGAAACGTCTGCTGCCGCAAAGATAATCTCTGCATTCGATACTCTGTAGTTCTCGATAAATACAACCTTGATCTTTCCGTCGATCGATTTATCGTTGTTGATAACGTCTGCCACGGAATTGATAAGTTTGATTGTAAGCTTGGCATTTCTGTAGCCTGCTGCCGCTTTTGCACCGAAGA
>CACZOG010000171.1 GCA_902782715.1 uncultured Lachnospiraceae bacterium
ATTATCGTTATAAGACCGATGATCTCTATACCGTTCATTCTGTGGCCTTCTTCTCTTACTTTGGTAACCTTGGTATATTCAATGTATGCTATACATGATAAAACACCAAGTCCGGTAGCAAGAAAAGGACCGCCGATTATTCCGAAACCAAGCGTTAAAGCAAGAATTACGGCTCCACTGATTAATCGTTTCCAAAACATTTCTAAATCTCCTTATTTAGCGTTGCCGTAACGCCTGTCTCTTTTATTGTAAGCCTCAATGGCTTTTATAAGTTCATCTTTGTCAAAATCGGGCCAGTGCGTGGAAGTAACGTAAAACTCGGTATACGCAAGCTGCCATAATAAGAAATTGGACAATCTGAGTTCTCCGCTTGTTCTTATTAAAAGATCGGGATCGGGAATCCCTTTTGTATCAAGGTTATCAGAAATGAAATCCTCGGTAATGTCTTCAGGATCGACCTCCCCGTTTTTGATCTTCTTTCCTACTTCCCTCATCATTCTTGTGATCTCATCTCTGGAACCATAGTTAATGGCTATCTGAAACTGTAATCCCGTATTATCTTTGGAATCTTCTTCTAGATCTCTTATAAGGTCCTGAATATCACCGGCAAGTCCGCTCTTATCGCCGATGATCCTTATACGTACATTATTCTTAGCCGCTTTCTTAAAACCTGAAGAAAGATAACTTCTTAAAAGAGTCATCAGAGCTGATACTTCATCCTCGCTTCTTTTCCAGTTTTCGGTTGAAAAAGCATATACGGTAAAATACTTAATACCAAGATCATCACAAACGTAAAGCAGTTCTTCTACGTTCTTGCCGCCCTGGACATGACCCATTTTTCTCGGAAGTCCTTTCGCTTTCGCCCATCTTCCGTTTCCGTCCATAATAACGGCTACATGATTCGGAACTTTTAAACCTTCCATCGATTCACCTGCACCTAGTAATTTTGGATAAAAACATCCTTTGACAGTATACCACAAAATAAGATAAGCGTTCAAATTATTTGAACGCTTATCACACAATTTTCACTATACTGTAAGGATTTCCTTAGCCTTTTCTTCGATTGCTGCATCAATGTCCTTGATGTACTTATCTGTTAACTTCTGAAGCTCATCCTGAAGATCCTTGATTTCGTCTTCGGAAATCTCAGTTTTTGATAATTTCTTAAAAGCATCGTTGCCGTCACGTCTTATGTTTCTGACTGCAACTTTTGCTTCCTCGCCTTTCTTTCTGACATCTTTTACGAGGTCTTTACGTCTTTCCTCCGTAAGCTCGGGGAAAACAAGTCTGATCACTGAACCGTCATTTGAAGGAGTGATTCCGACATCGGATGCCATGATGGCTTTTTCGATATCTTTGATAAGTTTCTTTTCCCAGGGAGCGATCTGAATGACTCTGGGTTCGGGAACGGATATATTACCGACACCCTGAAGAGGAGTCATTGTTCCGTAGTAATCAACCATTACCCTGTCCAAAACGTGAGGATTTGCTCTTCCTGCACGGATAGTCTGGAAATCGGCAGCTAAATGCTCGATGGTCTTCTTCATTTTCTCGTCATAAATTACAAGTTGTTCTTTCATATAACCCCCTAATCTACGGTAATTTTCGTACCGTTAAACTTTCCGTTTAATGTATTTACGATGGAATTCTCTTCATCAAGTCCGAATACCCACATCTCAACCTTATTGTCTCTGGCTAAGATTGATGCAGTCATATCTACAACCTGAAGATTATTTGCGATAACATCGTTAATGCTTATCTCATCGTATTTCTTTGCAGAAGGATCCTTCTTGGGATCTGCACTGTAAACACCGTCAATTGATTTTGCCAAAAGAACTACATCCGCATCAACTTCAATGGCTCTTAAAACCGTAGGCGTATCTGTGGAGAAATAAGGATGTCCTGTTCCTCCGGCAAAGAAAACAACATTTCCTCGTTTGAAATATTTGTTTGCTCTGTCCTTTGAAAAAAGTTTTGTAAAAGAACCGACCTCAAACGGAGTAAGAATATTGGTTTCCATTCCGACCGATCTGAAGATCTCGGATACGTAGATACAGTTCATTACGGTTGCAAGCATTCCGATCTGATCCGCTTTGGTACGGTCGATATTTTCGCTTGTTCTGCCTCTCCAGAAATTACCGCCTCCGATAACAATTCCCACTTCGGTTCCGTTATCGACTACCTGTTTAACCTGAAGCGCAACTCTTTTGACTGTTTCTTCGTCAAATCCGGTCTTTTTCTCGCCTGCAAGGGCTTCACCGCTTAACTTAAGTATAATTCTCATGAATCTACCTCGATTAATATTATTTTCGATAACTATTATAATATAAAATGGTATTTATTTGAAGTTATAAATTCTCAAAGAAAGCACTGGGCGAAACATCCGCATATTTCTGTGAACATTTGCCTTCAATTACTGCTCCGTTTAATATCTGAACGCTCTTACAGTCGATATCTCCCAAAACTTTGGCTCCCGCCTGAAGAATAACAGGTCCGTTCACGTCGATCTTTCCTTTGATGGCACCTGCTATGTCAGCTTCATTGGATTCAATATCGCCGATCAAAACAGAGTCTTCGCTTATGATAAGGCCGTTGTAAGATTTAACATTTCCTCTTATCCTTCCGCTGTTTAAAGAAACTACCAGACCTTCAACATTTCCGGTTACGGTTCCGGTAATGATGATCTCTCCGCCGGATGTTACATCGCCTTCGACATTTCCTGCTATTTCAATGGAACCTTCCGATGTTATCGAACCTGAGATCGTTGTATTTACATTGATAAGTGTATAATTGTCGGAGCTGAAATCCGTATCATTGTTATTAAACGTCATATTGTTACCTTCAAAACTGCCTGCCGGTTCTTTATCAACGCTTTCCGATGTTTTATCTAAAGAAGCTTCTTCAGCCTTTTCATCTGAATCCTGAACCTCAATATCAGTATCATTTTCATCTGTTGTTTCTTCTGCAGATTCAACTATTTCTTCTTCGATCCGAGATCCTTCTTCCAAAACAATTTCCTCTTCGTTTACGATAACTTCTTCGATAGGCTTGTTCTCATCAATACCGTTTAAGATATTCTGAATCTCACGTTCAAGATTCTCATTTGATTTCTTTTCTTTTTTATTCTTTTTAAAAGAATTATCGGAATCATATTCATATTTTTCATTCAGATAATTCCCGGTATTTTCTTTTGCCTTTTCATCCGTAAGTTCATTTACGGCCGATGCAAGATCTTCTTTTAAATCATTAAAAAAACCCATTTTACACTCCGTCTACTCTGATCTCTTTATATGCTGAATAACTTCCGAATTTTCCGTTATCGGAAGGAAAATCACTTTCTCTTCGCCATTCTGAAGGCTTTGGAAGACAATCTCCAGTGCTTCAATGGTCGAATGCTTGTCATTTGCATCATGCATTAAAACAACACAGTCATCTTTACCTTCAAGACCTCTTAGTATATTATTGGCAATCTGACTTTTTGAAAGGCCGCCGCTTGTTGCATCATTGCTTGTAACATTCCAGTCGTAATAAACAAGATCTTTCTCACTTAAGAAATCTAAAAGTTCATCCTTATCGCCTTTATAAATCGTATTCGAACTTCCGCCGGGAAATCTGTAAAACGAAGGATTAACACCCGTTATGTTCGAAACATAATCATATATGGAATTAACATCATTTTCAAAACCGTTCAGATCCGAATATACTTCCGAGTATACATGTTTATATGAATGAATACCGAGCGTATGACCTTCATTAACGATGCGTTTGTATTCATCGTCATATCCGTCCTGTGCCAGCACGAAAAACGTAGCTTTGGCATTATATTCGTTAAGCAGATCCAAAAGCTCATTGGTATATCTGCTCGGGCCGTCATCGAAAGTTAAATAGATCCTTTTATATCCCTCATATTCTTCCGCATCGGATAAAACCCTGAAAACAAAATCAGTATCTACATTTTCAACCGAAACCGGTGTAGACATTGTCTCCGTAGATTCAACCTTTTCAACCCGTGTAGTTTTAAGGAAATTCAATTCATTGGAAATATTGTTAAGATTTACATTTGTCTTATAAACAAGTCCTAAAAGAACAAGGCAGATAACGTTCGGAAGCGCAATAAAAAATACCATTGCCGAAACAATGAGTCTTTTAAATATTTTAACTCTTTTTTTACGGAATTCGTTGTAATCTGAATTTTCGCCGCGTTCCATCAGGTACCTCGTAAGCACACGAAAAGAATAGAAAAAACAGGGGTGTGCAAGTGTTATGATAGCACAAGAAAAAACTGTATTCAAACCCTAATTTAAGAAAATAGATTTGTTAAAAAAAAGAACCACAAGATGTTGTAAATAGCACGAAAAAATTTTTTAACCATAATAAAAACCCTCCTTACCGTGACACGGTAAAGAGGGAAATTTTTATTAGTGATCTTAAAGAATTAAGCGTTCATCTGAGCTGCTACTTCAGCTGCAAAATCTTCGTTCTTCTTTTCCATTCCTTCACCTACTTCGAAACGAACGAACTTGGAAATAACGATCGATGCGTCAACGCTCTTTAAGTATGCTGAAACGCTCTGCTTGCCGTCTTCTGCTTTTACATAAACCTGATCAAGTAAGCAGATTTCTTTAAGCTGCTTTGAAATACGTCCTTCTACCAAACCTGCGAAGATCTTATCTGCAGAGATCTCATCCTTCTTAGCAAGAGCAAGCTGACCGAGAGCCGCCTTACCTGCATCAGAAATGAAGTTGGGAAGATACTTGTTTGTCTTGTTCTCTTCATAAGCCTTCTTGTCATCATCACTCCATGCAGAGCCGTTAACAGCTTCATCAATAAGCTTGTTAAGGATGGGCTTGGGTAATGTGAATGCATCGTTAAGTGCACTTTCAAGTGTGATGTCTTTGATCTTTGCAAGTTCGTCTGCAGAGATATCATCTCTTGAGATGTATGTAGGATTCATAGCTGCAACCTGCATAGCTACGTTTGTTAAAGCTTCTTTAACTGCATCGCCGTTTGCACCCTTAGCTGCTACAAGAACACCGATCTTTCCGCCGCCGTGAATGTATGAAGCAACTTCATCGCCTTCAACTCTTTCGAATCTTCTGAATGAAAGCTTCTCACCGATCTTAAGTGTCTTCTCAGCGAATTCTGCTGTAAGGCCGCCGTCAAGAAGTGCCTGAACATCTTCTCCGTTAGCACCACCGTTTAAGCCTGATTCAAGAGCTTTATCTGCAACATCCTGAACGAATGTCTGAAATACTTCATTCTTGGCAACGAAGTCTGTTTCAGAGTTAACTTCTGCAACAACTGCCGCGCCTGCTTTGCATGCAACTTTAGCAATACCTTCTGCTGCAATTCTGCTGGCTTTCTTTTCCATCTTTGCTGCACCGGATTTTTTA
>CACZOG010000172.1 GCA_902782715.1 uncultured Lachnospiraceae bacterium
AAAGTCTACAAGACCTGTCTGGTTAATGAGCAATGCTCCGAAGTAAGCTGCGAAAATACCGAACTGAGCAGCTGCTCCGAGCAGGAAACTCTTGGGGTTGGCAATAAGGGGACCGAAGTCTGTCATTGCACCAACTCCGAGGAAAATAAGTGAAGGCAGGATTGCCCACTCATCCAAAATATAGAAGTAGTATAAAAGTCCGCCACCGTGGCCGCCTTCGCTAAACGGTCTCATAATATCGGGATAGATATTAACCAAAAGCATACCGAATGCGATAGGAACCAAGAGCAAGGGTTCAAACTCATGACGAATTGCAAGATACAGGAAGAAACAAGCTACTGCTATCATTGCATAGTTACCAATCGTCAGATTGAAGAATGCTGTCTGATGGAGGAGATTATCTACTGTATTGATTATATATTCCATCGTTTTTTCTCCTATCTAAAAGATACTGATTAGTTAAGTGTTGCAAGAAGTGCACCTGCTTCGATAGCATCGCCTACGTTTACTTCGATACTTGCAACTGTACCGTCCTGAGGAGCAACTACGGGGATTTCCATCTTCATTGCTTCGATGGTAACTACTGCATCACCCTTCTTAACGGTATCGCCAACCTTGGTATCAAGTTTGAATACTTTGCCTGCTGCACCGGCTTCAACTCTTACAGAACCTGCTGCGCCGCTGGCCTTGGGTGCTGCTGCAGGAGCTGCCGCTGCGGGAGCTGCCTTGGGAGCTGCCTTCTTAACGGGTGCGGATACAGCACCTGTAGAAGTACCTTCTTCTACTGTTACATCATAAACATTGCCGTTAACGGTAATTGTATAATTCTTCATTTTAAAATCCTCCTAATACTGGGC
Organism: uncultured Lachnospiraceae bacterium; assembly: GCA_902782715.1. Lineage (GTDB taxonomy): Bacteria > Bacillota > Clostridia > Lachnospirales > Lachnospiraceae > UBA3766. The sequence goes on from CACZOG010000172.1 coordinate 858, forward strand.
ATTCTGCCACTTTTTTGATTGAGATTTTCTGATACTTCTGACTACAAATCCGTCAGCAGAACCGTTTCCTTCGTATGCAGCTATTGCAGCGGAGATAACGGCAACGAGTTCTGTATCGTCAACAAGTTCTCCCTCTTCTTTTTCTACAATATTTGCAATTGTCTTATCAACGGAAGCTTCCGTTGAAACTTTTTCTTTCTTTGCTTTCTTGTCAGCTGATGCTTTCTGAATCTTGGGAATAATTCCGAAAAGATAGATAATGCACATGATTAAAACAAGAACGCAGAATACCGAACCCATACCGAGTAAAGTATTGAGAGCGGCCTTTGTCATTGCCTCGCCCATCGAATAAACGGGAGAAAACGTAATGTCGGTAATATTCATGTTACCGTCATAGGCTACATTCATGTTAACTTCACGCTCTGCGAACATGAACTTAATTGTTGTCTTGTAACCGTCTTCTTCGTTACCCGATACGACAATGTCGTTGTCTTCCATTACCTTAAGTGCTTTGCCTGCTTCTTCTTCGGCAGCAATATCGGAATTTACGGCTGATACAAATACATCTTTATCAGCGAATTTCAAACCGTTTGCTTCAAAGAAATCGGCTTTAACTTCGTATTCTTCATCGGAAATCTCTGCGAGAGATGACTTGCTGTCAACATTGACAATTTCATTGATAATTAAAGCCTTGTTGTTAATAACAGTGTCAACAACCGATGAAGGTACGGCTTTATCTTTACATCCGGTAAGGAAAAACAAAGCTGAAAGTGCGAGGCATAAGAATATTGAATTGATTTTCTTCATAGCCAAGTTTCCTTTCATAAATTATATGATGCCGTGCTTCTTTGCCGGACGATCCTCTCTTTTTGTGTATAACATTTCGAATGCACCGATAATGTACTTTCTTGCATCTGCGGGATTGATGATGTAATCAACATATCCTCTCTTTGCAGCGGATGCGCATGAGTTCTGAAGTGCATCGTATTCTTTAGTCTTCTCTTCGATTACGTCTGAGCCTTCGCCTGCGTACATAATCTGAGCTGCACTCTTTGCGTCGATAGCACCGATCTTTGCGCCTTCGAATGCGAATGTTACATCTGCGCCGATAGCCTTTGAGTTCATGCAAACGTATGCCGAACCGAGAGCCTTCTCTGCAATAACGTTAACCTTTGCAACTGTAGCGTTTGCGAATGCATATGTGAGTTTTGCGCTTGCTCTTGCGATTCTCTTTTCAGAGCACTTGCAAGCCTTGAAACCTGTAATGTTTGTAAGTGAAAGTACGGGAATTGAGAAAGCATCGCAGAAGTTAATGAATTCTGCAGCCTTAACGCATCCTTCGGGAGTAAGCTTGTCTTCAAGTTCCTCTGAAGCCTTGCCTTCTTCATCGTAAACTACACTTCTGTTGCCTACGCAGCCAACAGTGTTTCCGTTTAATTTGATAAATCCGCATACCATGTCTTTTGCATATGCAGCTTTAATCTCGATGAAGTTGTAATCATCAGCGATATCAGAGAAAGCAAGCTTTGCATCTTTGAAAGATGTTCCGATTGCATTGGATGCTCTGTTTAAATCATCTGAACACTCAACATATTCAGCTTCTTCTTCGTTGTTTGCGGGAAGGAAAGAAACAAGTTCTCTCATCTGTGCAAGAATATCATCCTGAGAACCTACGAAATCAACGATTCCGCTTTCTTCTGACTGGAACTTTGCAGATGCAGTATCACACTTTGATGTTGAATTTCCGTCAAGTGTATTGGGAGAATTAACGAATAATTTAGCGTTTTCGGATTCCATAAAAGTGAAATCCGTAAGTGAAGGTATTAAAGCCAATCCGCCGCCGCAATTTCCGAATACAGCAGTAATCTGAGGAATAACGCCTGATGCAAGTGTCTGCTTCATATAAAGCTCGCCCATTGCATTAAGTGCATCTGTAGCTTCCTGAAGTCTTAAACCGCAGGAATCGATTAAGCCGATGACGGGCGCACCCATTTTCATCGCCATGTCATAAAGGTTGCAAATCTTCTTGGCATGCATTTCTCCGATACTTCCGTTTAATACGGAAGCGTCCTGAGCATAAACATACACAAGAGAGTCATTGATAACGCCGTATCCGGTAATACAACCGTCTGAAGGGGTATCAATTTGCTTGAGATTGAAATCAGTCGATCTGGCTGAAACCAAAGCACCGATCTCAACAAAGCTGTTTTCATCGAGAAGAGCATTGATTCTCTCTCTTGCAGCTGAATTGGTACTCATAAGTACTACCTCCTATATATATTAAATTATTACATGTTTAGGCGTGACGTAAAAAAACCCAAAATCACGCAAATATTATCATATCACAACTGAGTCAAGTAAAGCAATAAATTATATTTCCCAAAGGTCTGTAAAAATACATAATCTTTTTGCCTTGAAAGCCTTTTTAATATTAAAATTAAACAAAAAAAGAAAAAGGTATCTTCTTATTTAAAAGAAAATACCTTGTCATAACCGTAAAACTCTTGATTATATCTCTACATTTTCGACTTCTTCTTCCTTATCGGGCATGAAATTAAGTTCGCTCTCAGCCTGCGCCCTGAAGTCTTCCATCATATCGATGCTTATCTGAGGAAGATCCTCTATCGAATCGACATTAAATGCACGAAGGAACTGTTCGCTTGTTCCGAAAAGAAGAGGCTTTCCGGGAGCATCCAGTCTTCCGAGTTCTTTTATGAGACCGTACTCAAGAAGTTTGTTGATACCGAAATCTGAATTTACTCCTCTTATCTTCTCCACATCGGATCTTGTAACGGGCTGCTTGTAAGCCACAATCGAAAGTGTCTCCAGAACCGAATCGGACAAAACGTTTCTCTGGGGAGCCTGAGCGATCTTGATAAGATCATCATAATATTCGTCCTTTGTTCTTAACTGAACATTTCCCTCAAGAGATACTATCTGAATACCGCGCTCTTTTGAAGCATAGTATACTTTCATCTCATCGATTATTTCTTTTATGGTGTTTTCTTCTTCTTCAAGAGCCTGAGCAATATCCTTAATGGGAACGCTCTCGCCCATTGCAAAAAGAATTCCTTCAATTTTTCCCTGAATTTCTGATCTGTCCATATCTCACCGCCGGTATTATATCGAAATGTTTTCTATGGGTTTCTTAAGTTCGATGTCAATATCACCGAATATCTCGCTTTGTGCAACCTCTACGTTGCCTGTTTTGATAAGTTCGAGAATAACAAGAAACGTAACGATGACTTCCGCTTTCGTCTTCTGCTCGGATAAAAGATTTTTAAAAGAGCATTTTTTATGCGACATGATGTAATCCGCAATAAATTCCTGCTTCTTGTTGATGTCGACTTCTTCTTTTTCAATCTTTCCGAATGTGGAACGTATCGGGTCAACCTTATCGTCGATCCTTTTAAGTACCGCATTAAAGATCTCATTAAGACTTATTAATGTGGTATCTCCCAAAAGAGTCGGATAGTCGATCGGAGGTTTGTAATTCTTTACTTCATCGGGTATCGACGGATTCTTGTAAATGTATTTTTCTCCGTCCATCTGCATGTCTTTTAATTCATAGGACATGTACTTGTACATTTTATATTCAAGAAGCTTCTCTACGAGTTCCGCTCTCGGATCCTCTTCCTCACCGTCTTCATCTTCCGACTTCGGAAGAAGCATTCTGCATTTGATATCAAGAAGAGTTGCAGCCATTACCATGAATTCGCTGACCGTATTTAAATCTTCTTTGGGAAGCTGTCTTACATATTCAAGATACTGTCTCGTGATCTCAATGATCGGGATATCGTAAATATCTACTTTATTCTTTTCTATCAGGTGTAAAAGCAAATCGAGCGGTCCCTCGAAAGCTTCAAGTTTAACAGGTATTGCCATTTATTTCTCCAAGCTTTATTTCTTCGAGTCAAGCGATATAAAAATAAGTTCTCCCGGATTAAAAAGCCTTAACGGGAGTGTATGATATCCGATCCCGCAGCCCACAATCAATCTTATCACAGAATTCTTGCTTGATACATAGGAATCTGCATAAGGAACGAATTTTCCGTTATCATCATAAGCACCGCCCGAATATTTGGGGAATAGTTTGATCCCCGGATGAGCAACGCCGTGAACAAAAGGCAGTCTTATAAGTCCTCCGTGAACATGTCCCGAAAGGATAAGATCGCTTCCGTATGCATTATACTGCTTAAAATAATCGGGATTGTGCGCAAGCAGGATATTGTATTTTTCTTTATCTATCTTTCCGACGATCGATTCTATATAATCGTCTCCCATCGGATAGAGTTTGAATCTTTTATAGTAAAGTCTGTCGATCTCGGAAGCCGAAACCCTTACATTGCTTCCTTCAATGTCTTTATGGGAATTCGAAATGATCTCTATTCCGAGTTCATTTAATTTATCCGTCAGTTCTTCATACATCTTCCCGTATTTTTCGGGATAGATCTTTGCTCTGTATTCATGATTTCCCAAAGCCATGACAGTCGGTGCGATCGCACTGACTTTTTCTAAGAATTCATAAGCATTCTTCTGGGATCTTCCCGGAGTAGCCGTAATGATATCCCCGCCGCATATTATAAGGTCGGGATTGTATTCTCTGATATCTTCAAAAAACTTGGGTGTACATGAATAATTGTGAAGGTCGGTCAGGAAACAGACTTTGAGTCTTTGACCGATCTTTGCGTCATAAATTGCGACGTTTCTTACGACATAACGGTTAAGGTCGACGACATTTATGATCAAAAGAATGATTATGCATATGACTAAAGTTGCGATTATATACTTCAAGTTTACCCCCTGTAATGCATAATTATGGTTGATTTGCAGCTGTAATATAAAAATACTGCCGCGAAAAATCACGGCAGTTATTGTAATTAGTTATATTTGCGTTTTCTCGCAGCCTCAGATTTTTTCTTACGCTTTACGCTAGGCTTTTCGTAATGTTCTCTTTTACGAATCTCCTGCTGGATGCCGGCCTTAGCGCAATTTCTTTTAAATCGTCTAAGTGCGCTATCTAAGGATTCGTTTTCTTTAACTTCGACTCTAGACACTTCTCAACCCTCCTTTAAGACCAAATATACGTGCACGGTCTAAAGAATTAATCGCACAAATTGAATTATACCAAAAAATCCGTATTCGTCAAGAAATTTTTATTCCCGTTGTGATATAATAAAGAAACCAAACAAAACGGGGAACTGAAATGATAACACTTTTATCTCATATATTTATAAAAAACAGGAATGATCTCGGCGATGAAAATGTAAGAAGACACTACGGTATTTTAACAGGTACGGTAGGAATCATTCTTAATCTTTTTCTCTTCGCAACCAAATTCAGTGCAGGCCTTATCACAGGTGCAATTTCCGTAACCGCAGATGCTTTTAACAACTTATCGGATGCGGGCTCAAGCATAATCACTCTTTTGGGCTTTAAACTCTCAGGCCAGAAACCCGACAACGAACATCCCTTCGGACACGGCAGGATCGAATACATCTCGGGCCTTTTCGTATCCGTCATCATATTAATAGTAGCTTTCGAACTTGTAAAATCCGGAATCAATAAGATAATCCATCCCGAAGAAGTGATCGTAAGCACTCTTACTTTTGTTTTCCTTGGAATCTCAATAATAATAAAGTTTTATATGTTCGCTTACAACATGATCTATTCAAAAAAGATCTCATCCACTGCAATGAAAGCAACAGCAGTAGATTCGATAAGCGATACTATCGCAACAAGCGTGGTTTTGATCTGCTACGTATTATATGCGATCTTTGACATAAAGATCGATGCTTACGCAGGTATAGCCGTAGGCCTGTTCATCGCCTATGCAGGCTTCAAAACCTTAAAAGAAACGGTATCTCCTCTTCTCGGTCAGACGCCCGATCCCGAATTTGTAAATGAAATAGAAGAAATCGTCCGTTCCAAAGAATGCGTTATCGGAATTCACGACATGATAGTTCACGATTACGGTCCTACAAGAATCTTCGTATCTTTACATGCTGAAGTACCCTGCGATCAGGATATACTCTTACTTCACGAATGCATCGACGAGATCGAAAACGAGATCAAGCACAGATTGAAATGCGAAGTATCCATTCATATGGATCCGGTAGATACGAATGACGAAAACTTATATGAAACCAAGGTAATGGTTAATGAGATCTTAAAAGAGATCGATGAAAGACTTACACTTCACGATTTCAGAATGGTTCACGGAGAGAATCATTCCAATCTCATTTTTGACATTGTAATCCCTCATAAATTTAAAATGAACGAAGAAGAACTGATAAATGAAGTAAGTAAGAAAGTTCACGATAAACATAAAGGATATCACTGCGTGATCAATGTTGACAACGATTATGCAGGCATCACCAAACATTAAACGATTTCACATATTGTTCACACTAACAGACCTCGTTGCTCTTGACGGGTTTTAATGATTGTGATAATGTAGTATTGTAAACTACATCATAAGTCGTCAGAGATATGTGAGGTGATAGTATGGATGCAAAAGCTATGGAAACAAATTCATTTAACGCAAACAGATTGTTTTTTAACGGCTTTAAACTTGATATAGGCGAAGAAATAGGAAATGCAATAACTCACGGAGTCGGTGCCGCACTTTCAATAGCAGCTACCGTAATAATGATAGTTGCAGCTTCCGTTAATCATAAAGGACCTTTGGCAATAACGGGCGTATCTATCTACGGAGCATCGATGATACTTTTGTATCTTACATCCTGCCTTTACCACGCTCTGATTTTAACAAAGGCAAGAAATGTATTCCAGAGGCTCGACCACTGTATGATCTTCTTCTTAATAACCGGAACATATACACCGATAGTCCTTTCGGTAATTGGCGGATGGGTCGGCTGGACAGTCTGGGGAATAAATGTTGCATGCAGTGTCCTGGGAATCACGCTTAACGCCATATCGATAAAGAAATTCAACAAAGTATCTCAGATACTTTACATCATAATGGGATGGTCGATCGTAATTTTCGCATATACGACCATCAAAGCGATACCCATTCCCGGACTCCTTTTACTCTTACTCGGCGGTATCACATATACCGTAGGAACAATATTCTACAGAAAGAAAGGTGTAAAATATACGCACTTCATCTGGCACATCTTCGTAATGCTCGGAAGCGTACCATTCTTCTTTGTGGTATATAATCTCATCTGCAGATAAGTCAGCAGATATTCAATAAATAAAAAAAATCGACTTTTTAAAAGTCGATTTTTTTATAGTCATATCCAAGCCAGGGATTACTGAGATTGTCGGCACAGTTAATGGGACGGACATAATCGCCGAAGTCCATGAATTCTCCGCCTTTATCTCCTATATCATTTGAATCCTTTAGCCATTTGGCCATGATCATAAGAGCAAGGCATACGCCGATGATAAGCCCGAATACTATTCCATAGAAATTTGCGAAAAATACCATATTACGCGTCCTGCCTTTCTTTTGCAAATCTGTTTATCTGTGTTGCCGTCGTGAGACTCATGCTCTTTTTCAATGAAAAATACATTTTTTTCGCTCTCGTGAAAAGCCAGAAAGCCACACAGGGACAGCCTATCGCAAACATGATCGTTGCCCTGTTCTGAAGTCCGAACTGAAGGAAAAAGAAATGAGAAAGCGCAGTTATAAAAAGTATACCCACACTTGAAAGCGCAAGCGCTATAAGTGCGAAAAAGATCGTAACCTTAACCCTGTCGAAAGGAACGGCTCCTACCATTTTACCGGTCTGTCCGTTTACAAGAAACGTATAGGATTTACCGTCATTCTTAACAGTTAAGAACCATGCGGGAAGAAGTGCATATTCCGTCTTATTAACCGTGAAATCAGGATCCCTGCTCACAAGTTTTCCGTTCTTATGATACAATTCCTTCTGCACTTCGGAATCAAAAAGTTTCATGGCTTTCATTACAGCAGCAGGAGTGATATCTGCCACTCCCACATCAAATCTGTCCGAATAATAACCGGAAAGATAAGCCATATCAAATTCTTTTAACTGTCTCATATCGTAAGGTTCGAGTCTTGTCGACGAATCATCATTTAAATTCGATGAAGCGTCCAGAGTCAGTCTTCTGTAGTTTGTATCTCCTTCGAAATACTCATAACGCGTTACTGTCGTTTTACCCTGTTTCTTTTTGTATTTATAAAACTGTTTATCATGATAATACATGTCGAAAAGCCAGAAAGGTACATAGATGCCTCTGAGTTTTTCGGTCTCAAAATTCTTGATCTTTTTCGGAATAAAGAATCCTTCATTTAAATGTGCCCTGATAATGCGTTCGGCATCTTCCTTATTAACCTTAAAAGGAATGATATAATCAGGTTCAAGATAATCTTCCACTCTGTCGGCAACAACCGTAGCCTGACCGCAGTAAGCACAGAAAGTGGATGATTCTACACCGTTAACCGCAAGTTCGGCTCCGCAGGAAGTGCATCGCATGATCTGCATCTTAACCGAAGCATGAAGTCTGACTTCCTCTTTGGCCTGTTCTTCTTCTTTTCTTTCAAGAATGGTTTTGTAATCGCCGAATTCATTTGAAGCGAAACCTGAAGGATTTACGAAATCAAATCTGTTTTCGTGAATTATCTTCTTCACTCCTGTGGAATCAACAGAATAATCCGTAGGTTTGTTAAATTCAAAATATTCAGCTTTTTTACTGTCGGCTTCTTCCTCATTTTTAGTAAAACCACCCTGTGAAACCTCTTCAACAGTATAGGCCGCATCGCAGTAACGACAGACCATCATATTTTTTTCAGGTGAATATTCAATAGCCGAGCCGCAGTTTTTACATTTGTAAATCATTTTAAACTCCCGAATCCGTTAAGAATTATGAAAGCAGATCAGTTTAAAGGAATTTTGAAACAATACCAAGGATAATGAATCCGATAGCTGCAAGCGTTCCGAGACCGTTTAAGATAAGTCCGAAAATACCCAAAATTTTCTGAGCTCCGTCAAGTTTAAAAGCTGCAAACGCTCTGGTTAAACCGAAAAGAGGGAAAATGATGAAGATTCCGCCGAAGAAGAATCTTCCGCCGCTGATAAGGCTAAAGCCCATAGCGCAGTTGATAACCGTTACTACAAGACCGATAATCAATGACCATAAGCCTTCTTTGCCGCCTTTAACCTTAGGCTGAACATATTCGCCCTGATTCTCGCTCAATGTAACATTGCTGCCCGATTCGGGTTCGTTAACCGTAAATCCATCCTGATTAACTTCCGTGTAATTGTTGTTTTCGTTGTTAAGATTATCCATCTTCAACCTCCTTAATGATAATATTTAACCCAAAAAGTTTATAGCCGTATATAAACAAAATAAACCGTTATATTTTTCTAAATGAACGAAAAAGCCTTAAAACAAAACGACAGGCCGAAAATTTTGTTTCGACCTGCCGTGAATGATGTCAATTATGCATTAACGATCTGACCGAAATCTGCTTTAAGAGAAGCACCACCGATAAGACCGCCGTCAATGTTGGGCTTTGAAAGAAGCTCAGCAGCATTTGAAGCGTTCATGGATCCGCCGTACTGAATGCGAACTGCATCAGCTGTAGCCTGATCATACATTTCTGCAATAAGTTCTCTGATGCCCTTACATACTTCTTCTGCCTGATCGGATGTAGCAGTCTTGCCTGTTCCGATAGCCCAGATGGGTTCGTAAGCGATAACCATAGTCTTAACCTGATCTGCAGTTACGCCTGCAAGATCTGACTTGATCTGAAGACGGATCCAATCCATTGTTACGTTCATTTCTCTCTGTTCAAGAGATTCGCCGCAGCAAAGAATGGGAGTAATGCCTGCTTCGAAAGCCTTTAATACTTTCTTGTTAAGGAAAGCATCATCTTCTTTGAAGTATTCTCTTCTCTCTGAATGACCGATGATCACGAATTCAACGCCTGCATCTTTTAACATGGGAGCTGAGATTTCACCTGTGTAAGCACCCTTGTCTTCAATGTAGAAGTTCTCTGCGCCTACATGTACGTTTGTACCCTTAACAGCTTCTGCTACGGGAACGATATCGATAGCGGGAACGCAGTAAACTACGTCAACAGCATCGTTCTTTACAAGATCTTTTAATTCTGCACAAAGTGCAACTGCCTCACTGGGAGTCTTGTTCATTTTCCAGTTTCCGGCAATAATTCTTCTTCTAGACATTTTTTAAATCTCCTTAATTATCTGTTTTTCGGAGGTTTCTTAAGAAGATAGGCAATGGAAAGAAGAATAATTCCGAGCGTACAGCATACGCCGACAATGATTATTCCGTTCTTAAGCATCATGTTTCCGACTTTGGAATAATATGCAGCAAAAAGTTCGGGAACTCTGCAGACCGTGGGATCTTCCGTTGAATAGTAAACCTTTACTTCGTCTCCTACGGAATATGCATCCGTATAAACCTGCTGGTCGGTTTTGTAAACGGCATCTTCTACCGTGTACTCTACCGTGATCTTATCCAAAGCGATCGATGCTATATTGCCTTTTGTTTCTTCTATTTCTGCAGCAAAGTTGGATCTTTCGATATCCACATTGTCGATAGCAACATAGTTCTGAATTCCGACTCTGATGCATGAAACTCCGAATAACAGCGCTATCAATAATAAGATGAGACTTATTATTGATAAAACGCCGCTTATTTTTTTCTTTTTTTCATCAACCATATCAGCAGACCTTATTTGTCATCTGCAGCATATACGCCGGGAAGTTCCTTGCCTTCAAGGAATTCAAGAGATGCACCGCCGCCTGTTGAAATATGGCTCATCTTGTCTGCAAAGCCTAACTGGTTGCAAGCTGCTGCTGAATCACCGCCGCCGATGATAGTTGTAGCATCTGTTTCAGCAAGTGCCTTTGCAACTGCGATAGTACCTTTAGCAAGTGTAGGGTTCTCAAATACACCCATAGGTCCGTTCCAAACAACTGTCTTTGCGTTCTTAACAGCGTCAGCGTAAAGTTCAGCTGTCTTAGGTCCGATATCAAGACCTTCCTTGTCAGCAGGGATCTTGTCAGCATCTACAACAGATACTTCGAT